>JAILFI010000031.1 GCA_024697655.1 Clostridiales bacterium | reverse complement strand
CGAAGGGGAGCGTGAAACGACGGATGCCAGACGCGGAGAGGGGATCTATGACCAGCTCATTGCGAATATGGACGAACTGCACCGGCGCGGGCTCATCTTCGGTGCTTCCGTGACCGTAACGAAAGAGAATTACAAAGAGGTCACCTCGGCAGTATTCCTGCAGAAGCTGGCTGACAGAGGCTGCAAGGCCGTGATCTTCGTCGAATATGTGCCCGTCACCGAAGACAGCCGGAGGTTGGCACCGGAAGATACGGAACGGGAGTATCTGCGTGCGCGGATCGATGCTCTCAGGACGGATCATCCGGAGATGGTTTACATTTCCTTCCCCGGCGATGAGAAGAGTTCGGGCGGCTGCGTAGCAGCCGGAAGAGGGTTCTTCCATATCAATTCCCACGGCGGAGCAGAGCCGTGTCCGTTTTCTCCGTATTCGGATGTGAACATCCGGGATACCTCTCTGAAAGAAGCGATGCACTCGCCGCTTTTCACCGCGCTCAGAAGCGGGAACATCCTGATGGATGATCATGAGGGTGGTTGTGTACTGTATGAAAAACGGGATGAGGTCGAACGCATCATCGCCGGGCAGGCGGTGTAGAAAGGACCAAAAGAAAACCGCAAAGCGAAACAGAATAAGGTGAAAATGAACCGTGTCATCAAAAAGTGACGCGGTTTTTTTATGGATGCCCCGTTTTTTGGAATCGCTCTGCCGAATGATATGGTGTCAGTTAAAAGACGCTTCCGGAAAGCAGTCAGTTCAAACAGGGGACGCTGCAACAGCATTCCCGGAAAGGGAGACAAGTTATGAAAAGCAATGAAATGTCAGTAAGAAAGAGAGTTACAGCAGCTGCACTGTCTGCAGTCATATGCATGACGCCGATCGCCACGACTGCCACCGGTGTTTTCGCTGACACAGAGGAAATGCCGGCACCCGTCCCGTTCGCGCAGATGCTTCACAACGCGGCAGGACAGCTGCTCGATCATGAAGGCAATGTGCCGGCACCTGGCACGGGTCCTGCTCCGGCGGATCTGCAGAAAGAGATGAGCGGTCTGTCGTTTGGCGGCAAGACGCAGCAGTATCTGGATCATGAAGGCAATGTGCCCGAGCCGGGTACAGGTCCGGCACCTGGCAGAGGCCCTGTCCCTGCTAAGGTCAAGGACGCGGATAACAGCGGGATGCAGGACGGAAATGCACCGCAGGACGGAAAAGCGCTGCAGGACAACGTGCAGAAGGATGGCATGCCTGCCGTGAAGGATGGAGACAATCAGAAGGCGGGCGCACCGCTTGATCACAACGGCAATACGCCGGAACCCGGCACAGGCCCGGCTCCGGGCAACGGCCCCGCACCTGGCAGTGGGAAAGCACCGGATGGCGGGCAGCCGGCTGCTGAGCAGGGGCAGTAGAAGAGGCTTAATCTTTTTTCAAGCAAACGCGGATAGTATTGCCCTATGAGTACGGCAAATGAAAAGGTGCTGGATGCCCGTTTGAACGAACGGGCTCTGGCACAACTATTAAAAGAGAATACACGTTTTCTGAAGGCAAAGGCGTATCAGGCTTTGGGACGTCCCGTCGACCAGTCGGATGATGAATGGTCTGTCTCAGTCATCGCATTCCACGAGGCGGTCGAAAAGTACGACCCCGGAAAGGGAACTTTTCACAGTTTCGCAGGGCTGCTGGTGAAACGGCGGTTGTGGGATCATGAACGGGCGCAGCGGCGTCAGGAGCAATGGGTCGTCACTTCCCGGGATGCGGTGATAGACTCCGAGGAAGCGCAGCCTGCACAGAAAGCCAGCGCCTTGGAGGTGCAGGCCGGGGAGGCGGCATACTCTTGGACCAGTGACTATGCACCGATCCCCGGAAACACCCCCATCAGGGACGAGATTGAGGCGATTCAGGCCATATTAAACCGGTACGGATTCTCTTTTTCCGACCTCGTGGAGGCATCCCCGAAGGCGCAGAAAACAAAAACCGTATGCGGACAGGCGGCAAAGGTGCTGCTTGGTGATGAGAGCCTTCTGGCAAGAATGCGCCGGACCCGGTCTTTGCCGGTCAGTGAACTGAAGGCGGCGCAGCTGCCGCGCAAAACATTGGAGCGCCATAGAAGGTATATCATAGCCGTTACGGAGATCTTGAGCGGGGAGTATCCGTATTTAAGAGAGTATGTCAAATCAATCCTGCCGGAGGGGGAAGATCAATGAGAGGCATTGTTGTTGAAACAAAAGAAAACAATCTGATCGTCCTCAGTGAAGACGGCGGTTTTGTGCAGATTGCCGGAACTGCCGCGGTGGGACAATCGATAGAGCTACCTGCACAGGGACATGGGTCTGCTGCTGCGGCACGCAAACTGGCAAAGGGACGGCGCACATACCGCCATGCCTTTGTCGCTGCAGCAGTGGCCCTCCTGCTCCTGTTTGGCGGCACATGGGACTATATGACGGTGCAGGCCTGCACCAGGGTGACGCTTGGAACAGACACCTATGTCGAATATACGCTCAACCGCATGGATAAGGTCATCGGTGTGAAGGCGGGCGGAGAGAATGCGGAAGAGGTGCAGGCGGTGCTTGATGAGAGCGGTCTTGATCAAATGACACTTACGGAAGCGGCTTCGGTAACGGTCGATATGATGAACACCTACGCTTTCTGGGAGGAAGATGCGCCTATCGATGTCAGTGTGGAAAGCCGTGACGGGCAAAAGCAGCAGCAATGCGAAGAGGAAATCGAAAAGGTCCTGCATAAGGAATCGCCGAAAACGCAAAACGCCGGAGAGACCTTCCTTACAGAGGATCCGGCGGCAGGGCAGGCACCGGGAAAGGAGACGGAGCAGCAGGGAACACGGGATTCACAGGATATGTCTGGAACGCAGAATCCGGCACCAAAGACCGTGCAGCCTGATCCCGCAGAGAAGGGCGCCGCTCCTATGGAACCCACGCAGAAAAACACCGCCCCGGAAAAGGGCGGTGACAGACAGCAGTAGCATATGGTTCTGCGCAACCGGCAGAAAGGCGGGCGGTCAGTTCCGACCGTCTTTTTTCGATTCCTCTTTGATGGCGTTGCTAACTTTCTGTGTTTTCTCGCGCAGCTCGCGGATCCGGTCGGAAGTCTCCTTGACCTGCCGCAGGTTCTGAATGTTGTCTTTCTGCAGTTTTCTGATCTCGTCCGCGTAGGCTTCCTGCAGGAGTTCCAGTTCATCCAGATTGGGCTTTTTCTTCGGCTGCGGCGCGGGATCTTCGCGCTGCTCCACGGGAATGTAGGTCTGCCGCGGCTGTACGTTCACATAAGCAGGGCGCATCAGTTTCTTGCCGGCGACGATCTCTTCCAGACGGTGCGCGCACCAGCCGGACAGTCTCGCCATGGCAAAGAAGGGTGTCGCCACATCCATCGGGATGTTGAGGGCGTTGTAGACAAAGCCGGAATACAGATCAACGTTTGCGCACATCTGCGTTTCCTTGCCGGTCACTTCGGCGAACAGGGACGGGGTCCGCTGTTCGATGTAGTCGTACAGCGCGAAGTCTTCCTCGAGGCCTTTGCTTTCGGCGAGGTTTTTCGCGATCCCTTTGAGCATGACCGCACGCGGATCGGACTTCGTGTAGATCGCGTGACCCATACCGTAGACAAGGCCGGAACCATCGTTGGCTTCCCCCTTCAGGACACGGGTCAGATAGGCGTCGACAGCCTTGCGGTCGGTGATGTCGCGGACATTCGTCTTCAGGTCCATCATCATCCGGGTGACGGAGATATTGGCGCCGCCGTGGCGCGGACCTTTGAGTGACCCGATGGCTGCTGCGATGGCTGAATACGTATCTGTACCGGAGGAAGAGATCAGGTGGGTCGTGAAAGTCGAGTTGTTGCCGCCGCCGTGGTCCGCGTGGAGCACGAGGCTGATGTCAAGGGCTTTGGCTTCCTGGTCGGTGAACTCGCCGGTCGGACGCAGCATGCGCAGCACATTCTCCGCGGTGCCTAGTTCCGGTACCGGGTAGTGCAGGTGCATGCTCTGGTTGTCGTAGAAGGTCTGCTTGGCCTGGAACGCATAGGCGATCAGAGCCGGGAAATAACCGATGATGCCGATCGACTGCCGCAGGACATTGTCGACCGCGGTGTTGTCCGGATCGTCGTCATAGCAGTACAGCGCCAGAACGCTCCTGGCGAGTTTGTTCATGATATTGTTGGACGGGGCGGTCAGGATCATGTCACGCGCGAACCCGGTCGGCAGGTCGCGCTTTTCCCCGATGTAGTTCTTGAAGGTCTCCAGTTTTTCCGCCGTGGGAAGTTCCCCGAACAGCAGCAGGTAGGTGACCTCTTCAAACCCGAACCGGTCTTCGGCGATGTAGTTGCTGACCAGTTCCTTGACCTCGTATCCGCGGTAGAACAGTTCCCCGTCGATCGGGACTTTGCGGTTCTGCGCATCGACCTCGTACCCGTGGACGTCGCTGATCTTGGTCAGGCCGACCACAACGCCGGTGCCGTTCGCATTGCGCAGCCCGCGCTTGACGTTGTACTTTTGATAAAGGTCTTCATCGATTTCGTTGATGTCTGCCAGGCGGCTCTTCATGGTCAGGAGGTAATCCTTAGGGATCACGGTCCCGGATCTGCGCGGCATGCGCCGCTCTCTTTTAAAGTCCAGCATGTTCTCTCTCCATTCACATTATTTCCCGCGGAAATAATAATAAATCATTCTATCACAGAATCGCGCGGTATGCTATCTCTTTACAACAATAAAGCGGGGACGAAAACCGGACGGATATCTGCTCAAAATGCGCGCGGAGTAATGAATTTGAACATGCTGTATGGTAAAATACATCTATGAGAAACGAGACAGATATGAAACAGACAAACAGTACGTTCAGTCATCTGAACAAAGAACAGCAGGAGGCCGTCCTCACAACGGAAGGGCCTCTTTTGATACTGGCCGGAGCGGGATCCGGAAAGACCAGCACAATGACGCACCGCATTGCGCACCTGATCAAAGATGAGGGCGTTGCGCCGTGGCAGATCCTGGCGGTGACTTTCACCAACAAAGCAGCCTGGGAGATGCGCGAGCGAGTGGAATCGCTCCTGGGCGGACCGGTGAATATGTGGATCCTGACCTTCCATGCAGCATGTCTGCGCATCCTGCGCCGCCATGCCGATGTGTTAGGTTACAGTAATTCTTTTACTGTCTATGATCCGGTCGACTGCAAAGCGGTCGTCAAGGCGATCGTCAAAGAAGAAAAGATCGATGAGAAGCAGTTTCCGATCAGTTCGCTGCTTGGCAAGATCAGCGATTGCAAGGAGCAGGAGATCACACCGCGCACCTACCGGACAGCCTTTGGCACCGGGTACCGCGAAGATGTGATCTTCCGCGTGTACGACCGCTATGAGCGGGAACTGAAGAAAAACAACGCCATGGACTTCGACGATCTGCTGCTGAACACGGTCCGGCTCTTTGAACATGATGAAGCGATCCTCATCCAGTATCAGAACCGGTTCCGCTACATCATGGTCGACGAGTATCAGGATACCAACCACGTACAGTACAAGTTCGTCCGCGCGCTTGCCGAACGGCACCGCAATATCTGCGTGGTCGGGGACGACGATCAGTGCATCTACCAGTGGCGCGGCGCGGACATCAGTAACATCCTCGACTTTGAGAAGGATTTCCCGGGCGCGAGGGTCATCAAACTGGAGCAGAACTACCGTTCCACCGGCAACATCCTGGCTGCCGCTCACAGCGTCATCGCGAACAACCGCCAGCGCAAGGCCAAGAAGCTTTGGACCGAGGCGGGGGAGGGACAGAAGATCGCATACTTCCGGGCAGAGGACGAAAAGGACGAAGCACGTTACATCGCCCAGGAGATCGACCGGCTGTGCACCGCGGACCGGCAGTGGAAGGACTTCGCGGTCCTGTACCGGACCAACGCGCAGTCCCGCAATTTCGAAGAATCGCTGTCCAGGCGCGACATCCCGTACCGCGTCGTCGGCGGCGTCAGATACTACGAACGCAAGGAGATCAAAGACCTGGTCGCCTATATGCGCCTCGTCGAAAACCCGGACGACGAGCTGTCGCTGCTGCGCATCCTCAACGAACCCAAGCGGGGCATCGGCAACACGACACGCGACAAACTCACCGCGCTGGCGGGTGTGCGGCAGGAAAGCCTGTTCCGGACGCTTTCCGACCCGGACGTGCAGGACGGGCTGTCCGCCAAGGCGGGCAAGGCCGTGCACGATCTCATGGAAACGTTGCAGAAATACCACGATGAGCGCGCCAATCTGCTGATTTCCGATATCTACGACGGTCTTCTGAACGAGACCGGCTACATGAAGGCGCTGGAGGATATGAACAACGTCGAAGGCGACAGCCGGCTCGAGAACCTGCTCGAGTTCCGGACGGTCATCGAGGACTATCAGAAAGAAGGCGGCGATTCACTGCCGGAGTTCCTCGAGAAGATCGCACTGCTCTCCGACATCGACAACCACGATCCGAGCGAGAACGCGGTCGTGCTTATGACGCTCCACAGTGCCAAAGGGCTGGAGTTCCCGTACGTCTTCATGCCCGGCATGGAGGACGGGCTGTTCCCCGGCTGGCGGGCGCAGGACAGCCCGGACGGCCTTGAAGAGGAGAGGCGTCTCTGCTACGTCGGCATCACCCGCGCCAAGGAGCGGCTGTGCCTGACGAGCGCCGCCTACCGTACGCTGTACGGGAAGGGCAGTTATACAAGAGAATCCACCTTCCTGCGGGAACTGGATCCCAGACTTCTTACGGGGGACGGGGTCTTTAAAAAGCATGAGGATGTCATGCACGGACGATCTGTCCGGATCGACGGCTACGCCAAACCGGAGCCGTACCGTCCGTTCGACCGTGTGGCGAACGCCAAGCGCGAAGTGCACGATAAGAACAAACACAAAGAAACGTTCGCGGCGGGGGACAAGGTCTTCCACAATAAGTTCGGGGAAGGTCTGGTCATCGAAGTCAGCGGCAATGTGGTCAGCGTGATGTTCGATAAGGCGGGTCTCAAAAAACTGGCGGCGGACATCGCACCGCTCAAAAAAATCTGATCGTTATCTTTGTTGTTCCGGTTTTGCCCGGAAAGAGGAATACGATGGCAATGAAAGATGAACAACTGCAGATCGGGATGTTTGATCAGGCAGAGGCAGCGGCACCGGCTGAAATGCCGGACGCGGCTGCGCTGTCCCGCATGAAGGAACTCGTGAAAACACTGGATGAGGCGGCGCGGGCGTACTATGCGGAGGGGCGTGAGATCATGTCCAACTTCGAGTACGACGCCCTGTATGACGAGCTGGCTGCGCTGGAGCAGCAGACCGGTGTCATTCTCGCCGGCAGTCCGACACAGCGGGTCGGGTACGAGGTCATGACAGAGCTTCCCAAAGAACGTCATGAGAGCCGGATGCTCAGCCTGGACAAGACCAAGAGTGTCGAGGAACTTGCGGCATTCGTGGGGACGCACGAGAGCCTGATCTCCTGGAAACTGGACGGACTGACCGTTGTTCTCACCTACCGGGGCGGACAGCTTTTCAAAGCGGTCACCCGCGGCAACGGGGAGATCGGGGAGGTCATCACACCAAACGCGAAGGTCTTCGCGAACGTGCCGCTCAGGATCCCGTACGAAGAGGAACTCATCCTCCGCGGCGAGGCCATCATCACCTACAGCGGGTTTGAGAAGATCAATGAGACGATCCCGGAAGCAGAAGCCAAGTATAAAAATCCGCGCAATCTGTGCAGCGGTTCGGTGCGGCAGCTCAACAGCCGGATCACTGCGGAGCGGGGGGTGCGTTTCATTGCATTTGCACTCGTCAAAGGGCCCGGCGAAACGCGCAGCGGGCAGTTTGAATTCCTGCGGGCACAGGGATTTGAAGTCGTGGAGTATAAGAAAGTGACCGGCGAAGAGGTGCCGGATGCGGTGCAGTGGTTCTCGCAGAAGATCGAAGGGGAAGATTACCCGTCCGACGGGCTGGTCGTCACCTATAACGATATCGCCTACGGGAAGTCGCTGGGGACGACCACCAAGTTCCCGCGTGACAGCATCGCGTTCAAGTGGCAGGATGAGACGGCCGAGACGGTCCTGCGGGAGATCCACTGGAGCCCGTCGCGCACCGGGCTCATCAATCCCATCGCGGTCTTCGACCCGGTCGAACTCGAGGGGACGACGGTCAGCCGCGCGAGCGTCCACAACGTCAGCATTCTGAAAGACCTGAAACTTGGTATCGGAGACAGGATCCTCGTCTATAAAGCGAACATGATCATTCCGCAGATCGCGGAGAACCTGACGTGCAGCGGCGGAGCACCGCTCCCGGAGACCTGTCCGGTGTGCGGCGCCGCGACGGAAGTCCACGCGGAGGGGACCGTCGAAACGCTCTATTGCACCAATGCGGCCTGTCCGGCAAGGCAGATCAGCGCCTTCGCGCTGTTTGCCTCACGTGACGCGCTGGACATCGACGGTATGAGCGACGCGACAGTGGAAAAACTGATCGATCTCGGCGTGTTGCATGTGTTCGCGGATTTCTTCCGGCTCGCCCCGCACAGAGATATCATTGTCGAGACAGAGGGCTTTGGCGAAAAGTCGTTTGAGAACATGCTGAAGGCAGCGGATACGGCGCGCCATACGACGGCTGCGCGGCTTCTGTACGCGCTCGGCATCCCCGGGATCGGCAGCGCGAATGCGAAGGTGATCGCGGCGTTTGCAGACGGAGACATGACGAAGATCCGCGCACTTACGAAGGAAGACCTCCTGACTATAGACGGCGTGGGGGAAGTGCTGGCGGAAGCCTTCACCGGTTACTTCGGCACAGAGGCTGCAGCGGGAGCGCAGAGCGAAGCCCAGAAAAAACACAATACGGACCTCGATGAGCTTCTTGCGGAACTCACCATCGAACAGCCCGAGACAGCGGACGTACAGGACCTTGCCGGTCTGACCTTCGTCATCACGGGCAGTCTGAACGGCTACGCCAACCGCGACGAACTGAAGAACGAGATCGAGCGGCGCGGCGGCAAGGTCGCCGGCTCCGTGAGCGCGAAGACGTCGTACCTGATCAACAATGACATCCAGTCGACGTCGGGCAAGAACAAAAAAGCGAAGGATCTCGGGATCCCGATCCTGTCGGAAGAGGATTACCGGTTGCAATTCGGCCCTCATTGATATAAGATAGTACGGCAGATATCTGTCAGAAGGGACCGCCTTTTGACGGCTCCGCCGGCTTTGCCCGGGCCCTGCGCAATAAGACGCTGTGAACCTTGTCAGGTCCGGAAGGAAGCAGCAATAAGCAGAGGTTCTTATGTGCCGCAGATCAGTCTGGGCTTTGGGCAGCGGGGTCGTCAAAGGGCGGTCCTTATATTGACACCCGCCGGTCGTTGAAAGGACCGGCAGGAAGGAAGCGATTCTCATGTATAAAGCACTATACCGTTCATACAGACCGGAGGTCTTTGAAGAGGTCCTGGGGCAGGAACACGTCATCCGGATCCTGCAGAACCAGGTCGCAGCCGATCAGGTCAGCCACGCGTATCTGTTCTGCGGAACGCGCGGGACAGGCAAGACCACGATCGCGCGGCTGCTGGCAAAGGCGGTCAACTGCACGGGCAGCCAGGAAGGAGGAAGACCCTGCGGCTGCTGCGCGAACTGCCGTTCCATTCAGGAAGGGTCGTTCATGGATCTCATCGAGATCGACGCGGCGTCGAACAACGGTGTCGACAATATCCGCGAACTGCGGGAGAGTGTCAACTATCCGCCGGTCGTCGGACGGAAAAAAGTCTATATCATGGATGAAGTCCATATGCTTTCCGCGAGCGCGTACAACGCCCTCCTGAAGACGCTGGAAGAGCCGCCGGAAAACGTCATGTTCATCCTGTGCACCACAGAGCCCGAGAAACTGCCGGCCACGATCCTGTCGCGCTGCGTCAGGATGGATTTCCGGCGGGTATCCGAGCGGGCGCTCAAAGCGCGCCTCGCCGCGATCTGCGAAGACAGGGGGCTCACGGTCGATGAAAGCGGTCTCGGTCTGATCGCGCAGGCGGCGGACGGATCGGTCCGCGACGGTCTGAGCATCCTTGAGCAGTGCATCTCCGGCAGGACCGGCACGGTCAGCCGGGAAGACGTGCTCGACGCGATCGGAACGGTCGGGGAGGAAGATTTCATCGCGCTGACGGATGCCGTCATGCAGCGGCACGTTGCGGACGGTCTCCTCATGATCGAAGATATGCTCCGCAAGGGCAGGGACGCCCGGCAGATCATTCAGGGATGGATGAGCCATTACCGCGATCTGCTGCTGGTCAAGTTCCTGGAAGACCCGGCGGGTACGGTCTCCATGTCGCTGGAGAATGTGGAACGGGTACGCATGCAGGCGGACCGGCTGGAGATCGGCGCGATCACCGGTGCGATCCGCGAACTGTCGCAGGTCCTCTACGATGCCCGCCGCTCCACGCAGCCGCGTGTGCTGCTGGAAATGGTCCTGGTCAAACTGGCCGCAGGCGATGCCTTTGATGAGGAGATGCGCCGCGTGACGTATACACCGCAGCAGTTCGAAGAACTGGCTGCCGCTCAGATCCCGCAGATCCGGCGCGAGCTGCACGAGCAGCCGGCCGCACAGGAAATGCCGGCTCCCGCAATGCCGCAGGAAATGCCGGCTCCCGCGATGCCGCAGGAAATGCCGGTGGAGCAGGTGCAGCGGCCTGTCCCGTCTCAGCCGGTACAACAGGCACCGGAACGTATGCCTGCGCCGCCCGCTCCTGATCTTACGGATATCTGGGAGCGATTCCTCGATAAAGGAGAACGGCAGATCGGCGCACAGTTCTTCTTCATCCGCGGCAGAGCGGTCCCGCAGTCCCTGGAGGACAACGTGTTCCGCGTCAGTGTCCGCGGCGCTGCCAGACAGTACATGGAGGAAAACCGCAATGCGCTGTCGGCGCTTCTGTCGGAAGTCGTCGGCCGGATGACGCTGCTGCTCCCGGTCGGAGAAGAAGATGCCGGCCCGGCACCGCAGGCACAGCCCGAACCGGAGCCGGTCCAGTCACCGGCGCCGTATGAACAGCCGGTGCAGGAACAGCCTGATCAGGCGGAACTGCTGCGCAGTCAGGCATCGGATATTTTAGGAATCGATATCAAACTGGAATAGAGGAGGATACAATGGGCAAAGGAATGAGAGCCGGAAGAAAGCCCCGTCCGCAGGGCGGCGGCAACATGCAGAAGCAGGTCCAGGCTATGCAGGCGATGCAGGCCAAGATGGAAGCGCTGCAGGAAGAGATCAATGAGATGGAAACGACGGCTTCTTCCGGAGGCGGCGCAGTCAGCGTCAAGGTCAACGGCAAGAAGGAAGTGCTGGAGATCAATCTGCAGCCGGAAGTCGTCGATCCGGACGATATCGAAATGCTGCAGGATCTGATCCTGACGGCAGTCAATGAAGCGCTGCGTCAGATGGAGGAGATCTCCAACAACGAGATGAACAAACTGACCGGCAGCCTCGGACTGCCGGCGGGGATCCTGTAAACGGAACGGAGCAGCGCTGGGATGAAAGGGTACGCCAAACCACTGACAAGACTCATCGGCGAACTGTCCAAACTCCCCGGGATCGGCGGCAAGACCGCGCAGCGGCTGGCTTTCCACATCCTGTCTCTCGATGAGGCGGAAGTGGATTCTCTTGCGGCTGCCATGACGACCGCCAAACGGGAAATGCGGTACTGTTCCTGCTGCGGCAATCTGACCGACCGCGATCCGTGCGCGATCTGTCAGGATCCGTCCCGCGACAGGAATGTCATTTGCGTGGTCGAGAACGCGCGGGATGTGTACGCCATGGAGCGGATCCGCGAATACCACGGGCTTTATCACGTCCTGCACGGTGTGATCTCGCCGATGGACGGTATCGGACCGGAGGATATCAATCTGAAAGAACTTATTATCCGGCTGCAGGACAGTACGGTGAATGAGGTCATCATCGCGACCAATCCCAATATCGAAGGAGAAGCGACCGCGATGTACATTGCGCGCCTCATCAAGCCGACCGGTATCAAAGTTACGCGCATCGCGCACGGTATCCCGGTGGGCGGCGACCTTGAGTATACCGATGAGGATACGCTGCTGATCGCTATGGAGGGGCGCAGACAGTTATGAGACAACGGTTTAACCCCATGGTGATCATGATGCTCGCACTGATGGTCACGCTGGCGTTCCGGCAGGGGATGCACAGCTACGCGTCACCGATGGACTGGGTCATGCAGAAGGTCTATATCCTGCCCGGGATCATCGTGGGGCTTTCTTTTCATGAATTCGCGCACGCCTGGGTCGCCAAAAAACTCGGCGATGAGACGGCGGACCGCCAGGGACGGGTGACGATCAATCCCGCCGCGCACATCGACATCGTCGGCTTTGTGTCGCTCCTGATCCTGGGCTTTGGCTGGGGCATTCCTGTTCCGGTGGATGAACGCAACTTCAAGCACCCCAGAAGAGACAACATCCTCGTCTCTTTAGCGGGGGTCACGATGAATCTGCTCATTGCCGTGATCTTCACAGGGATCCTCAAGATCATCTATATGACACTGGGATATGCGCAGACAGGGATGAACGGCGCGGTCTTCACGATCGTGCTGGATGTGATCGTGATCAATCTGGTCCTGATGATCTTCAACCTGATGCCGATCCCGCCGCTGGACGGATTCAATCTGATCACGGAGATCTTCGGACTGCAAAGATACAGCTGGTGGAGCACGGTCTACCGCAACAGCTATTTCTTCCTGGCGGCGTTCATCATCTTCGATCTGAGCGGGAAGATCCTGACGCCGGCGCTGAACTGGTGTCTTTCGATCGTGTTCGCGGTCTTGTGAGCTGCCTCGTGTCGGTTGACAATCCGTGCATAAATATTTAAAATATTTTTTGTGCAAAGACGTCCGCCGCACGGCGCGGATGGCTGCGAGAACAAAGTAAGGAGAAATCAATCATGAAGAAAAACGTAGCAAAACTGCTCGTCGTCTGCCTGCTCATGACGATGGTCATGGCACTGGTATCCTGTGGCGGCAGCAAGGAAGAGAGCCCCTATGTCGGCACCTGGAATGCTGTTAACATCAGCTACGGCGGTGTTGAGATGGCACCGGAAGATGTTGCTCTTGAGTTCACACTCGTGATCAACGAGGACGGCACGCTGGCTGCGACCACCAACGGCGAAGCGGACGGCGAAGGCAAGTGGGAAGCCACGGATGATGGCATCAGCATCACTGACGCTACCGGTTCCGATATGAGCGGCGCACTGAATGACAGCGGCCAGCTGGTTGTTGATTTTGGTGATGATTTCATTGTCACCTTGGAAAAGGCGGAATAGTCTCTGCCTGCCATACACCGAAAAAAACCGGCTCTGAGGAGCCGGTTTTTTAGTCTGCTATTTGATTTTGCGGGATCACTCTCCGCGGTGCCGCAGGACAGAGTGATGCATGTGATCGGTCATTGCTCTTATGGCTTCCTCCTCGTTGCGCTCACGGATCGCCAGAAAGATCCGCCGGTGCTCGCTCAGAACAGTCTGCAGATAGTCCTCGGTGTGGGAGAGCGCGCCGGTATCGTGACGGATATAGTTCTGGTAGGCGGAGAGCAACTGCACGAGCATGCGGTTGTGTGAGGCGCGGTAGATCATCTGATGGAAACTGCGGTTGATATTGAGCATTTTTTCAATATCGTTCTTCATGGTGTAAAACTCCATGAATTCAAAGTTCTCCTCCAGTTCATCCATTTCTTCATCGGTGATCCGTTCGACCGCCCAGCGCACTGCCTGGACCTCGTAGATCTCGCGCATGGTCAGGATGTCTGCCATGTCCTGCTGTGAAAGCCCGCGGACGAAGGCGCCGCGGTTGGGGATGCTTTCCACCAGTCCTTCCACCTCGAGTTTGGACAGCGCTTCACGAACGGGGGTCCTGCTGACTTTGTACTGGTCGCAGATGGTCTGCTCGGTGAGCTTGCTCCGGTCTTTGAGTTTGCCGCTCAGGATATCTTCACGGATACGAGCGGCCAGGTCTTCCGAGAGGGAAGCTGCGGTCTGTTTGATGCCGGTAAGACTTTTTACGGTGACTGCCACGGGGATTCCTTTCTGAACAAGGCGCTGCATCGGATGCTGCGCCGCTGAATTTGTATAATTGTAGATTTGTATACGATTATACAAATGAACAGCCGGTGAGTCAACCCGCATCCGCTTCCGGGAACAGAAATCCGGCTGCCTGCGATTCCGGTATCAAAGACCCGCTTCTGTAGTGTATAATACTGATATGTTTGGATATGTCACATGCGATAAAGCGGAACTGAAGATGAAGGACTGGGAGCGCTACAATGCGTACTATTGCGGTGTCTGCAAGTCCATCGGCGCACGGTACGGGCAGATCCCCCGGATGGCGCTGACGTTTGACGCGGCTTTCATCGCGCTGCTTCTGGCAGGACTGACCGAACCGGAAGACTACAGCCTCAGCAAAGAGCGCTGCCTCGCGCACCCGGTAAAGGAAAAACTGGTGGTGCGGGAGATGGCTGTGGACTATGCAGCCGACGTGATGCTGCTGCTCGCGTATTACAAGATGGAAGACGACCGGCAGGATGAACATTCCGTCAAAGCAGCTGCTGCAGCGCGCTGTCTGCGCGGCGCGAAAAGGCAGATCGAGCAGGTGCGGCCGGATCTCGGCGGCGTCCTTGCGGCACAGCTTGCCAGACAGACCGCTCTGGAATCGCAGCAGTGCGCGTCCTGCGACGAGGCGGCGGACCCGACCGGCAGGATCATGGAAGCCATTCTGACGGGAGGGCAGAACGCTGTGCGGACAGCCGGCAGGGAAGCCTCCGGCAGCCGCGCATTGCAGGCTGAGCAGCGCGTACTGGCGCAGTTCGGGTATCAGATGGGCCGCTGGATCTATCTGGTCGATGCGGCGGACGATCTGGCGGAGGACATCGCCTCGGGCGGCTACAATCCGTTCAAAGAGCGGTTCCTGTACGACTCTTCAGCCGAAACAAAGGAAGATTTCAGCAAACGGGTACATGATGATGCCGAGCGGATCCTCCTGTCGTGTCTGGCGGATATGGCGGGCAGTCTGGATCTTCTTGAAATCAGACGCCATACAGATATAATTAAGAATATAGTGCAGTTCGGCCTGCTGCGGCAGACGGACAAAGTGCTTGAAAAACTGAGAGGAAACAATTGATGAGAGACCCCTATGAAGTCCTCGGCATCCGGCAGGGTGCCTCGGAAGAAGAAATCAAAGCAGCCTATAGAGAACTGGTGAAGAAATACCATCCTGACAAGTATCAGGACAATCCGCTCGCGGATCTCGCGGAAGAAAAACTGCGCGAGGTCAACGAGGCGTACGAGACGCTGATGCGGCAGCCGGGCGGCAATTACAGCAGCGGCACGTATCAGAGCGGCACATACAGCAGTTCCTATACCGGCAGCAGCGCAAACGACCCGGTTTTCCAGCAGGTGCGCCGCGACATCGATGCGGGGCGGCTTGCGGAAGCGGAGGCGGCGCTTGCCGGTGTCAGCATCCGCAATGCGGAGTGGATCTTCCTGTCCGGGATGATCAGCTACAAGCGCGGTATGTTCGACGATGCCTATTCCAAGATCGATCAGGCCTGCAATATGGATCCTGCCAATTATGAGTATCAGCGTGCCCGTAACACGCTCGCGGGGATGGGCAGCCGTTACCGCAATGTTTCGCAGGGGCAGGGGTACTCCTATGAGGACGCATTCTGTCAGGCGTGCCAGTGCTATCTGTGTGCGGATTGCTGCTGCAACTGCTTCTAGGACCGCGCATGAAAGACAGGATGACCGGAAAAGCAATGAAAAATCAGCAGACGACGGGCCGGAAGGGGCTCTCCGCGTACCACATGGCGCTCGGAGGCATCCTGCTGGCTCTTTGCATAGCAGGCGTGTTTATGAGCAGCGTCGTGCCCGGCGCGGAGATGACACTCCTGCTCGTTGCCTCCTGCGGGATCTATGTGTTTTGTGAAGAAACGGGGATAGCAGGCGGTTTCGTACTTTATGCGGCGGCATGTCTGCTGGGCTTCCTGCTCGTACCGGATAAACTGGCGGTGATCCCGCTGGCATTGGTGTTCGGGCTGTACCCGCTGGTCAAATGGGGACTGGAGAAGGTGACAGACACAGCAGGGGGCCTCCTGCGCGGAGGCGTGCTGCCGAAGAGGATCGGTTGCCTGGCGCTCAAGACGGTCTATTACGTGGCTGCCTTTCTGGCGCTTTACATTGGGTTCAAGGGTCTGTTCCTTGGAGAGGCGGGGTTTTCGTTCCTGCCTTCTGCAGCGGATCTTCCCGCTGCGGTCCTTTGCATTGGCGGCTGGGCTGTGTTTGCAGCCTATGATGTGATCCTGTCGGAATGCGCGTATGTTTTCGAGCGCCGTATCGGAAAAAAGATGCGGCAGGGCGGTGCGGCTGAGCACCGGGATACTCCGCGGGAGATGCCGGAGTTCGTCCTGTATCATCCGGAAGAAAAGGAGCAGAAGAATGCCGAGGAAGAGACTGACAAAAGCACAGACCGTTGAGGTGCTGGACCGCCTGCGGGAGGCCTATCCCGAGGCAGGCTGCGCGCTCGATCACTGTGACCCGTATGAACTGCTTGTCGCTGTCACGCTGTCCGCGCAGACAACGGACGTAAGCGTCAACAAGGTCACACCGGCGCTGTTCGCGGCGTATCCGGATGTCTTCGCGATGGCGGAGGCGGATCCGGCGGACATCGCGCGGATCATCCGTACGATCGGTCTTTATAAAACGAAGTCGCAGCGGCTCGTCGAGCAGGCGGCGGCGCTGGTCGAACAGTATGACGGCAAGGTGCCGGATGACCAGAAAAAGCTGCAGGCGCTGCCCGGCGTCGGGCAGAAGACGGCCAATGTCGTGATGGCGGAGGCCTTCGGGCATCAGCGGATCGCGGTGGATACGCACGTGTTCCGTGTCAGCAACCGTATCGGACTGGCTGATGCCAAAGATGTGTTCAAAACGGAGGAACAGCTGAAGAGGGCGATTCCGCAGGACCGCTGGACCGAAGCGCACCACACGATCATCTTCCACGGCAGGCGCTGCTGCAGCGCCAGAACGCCGCAGTGCGACATCTGCCCGCTGGCGGATCTGTGCTTAAAGAGAGGGGTATGATGAGAGAAGACACGAAGAAAGCGATCGCGGAAGCCAGGAGCCCGAATGAAGTGCCGGTCTATGAGCTGCTGGATCAGCTCGGGATCGAGTACACCCTGACCAGACACGAAGCATTCCTGACCTGCGATGATGTGGAGAAGAGTGATTTCAAGTTCGACGGGCTCCACATCAAGAACCTTTTCGTGCGCGACACCCGGGCGGACCGGTACTATCTGGTCCTGCTCCTCTGGGATGAGCGGCTCGATATCAAGGGGTACCGTGACGTCGTCGGCTGGAGCCGGCGGATCGCGTTCTGTGACGACGAAGAACTCTTGCAGTATCTCGGGGTCACGACCGGTGCCTGCTCGGTGTTCGGTCTCCTCAATGACAAGGAGCATGCGGTGACGCTGGTCGTCGGCCGGTCGGTCGCCTCTGCGCCGGACAGCGAAGAGATCAGTTTCCACCCGAATGATAACCGTGCAACGGTGACCATGACGGTCGGTGACATGCGCCGGGTCATCAAAGCGATGGGCTGCGGGGTCATCTATGACGATGCGCCTGCAGCGATTGGAGAATAAAACGATGGGAGATAGGAAAGAGAGCGATTACAATTACAGCGTGCCCTTTGGCACAGGGCTGTTCAACGAGAACGGGATCCTCCGGCCGGATGCGTATCTGCGCAAAGCCACGGACCTGGCGGACCAGCACGTCAAAGCGTTCAATGCGAACAACGCAAAGCTCATGGAAGAGTTCGGCGTTGCCTGGGTGCTCCTGGCGATGGAGGTCCATCTGCTCGCACCGGTCCGGCAGAACGATGTGCTGACGGCGAAGACCTGGTGCACGGGCTGGCGGCACGGGATGTACGGCAGAGACATGCTTTTCCGCAATGAGGCAGGGGAAGATGTCTTCGGCGTTGGTTCGATGTGGACGCTTCTCGATGTGAAGAAGCGCGAGATCTACCGCGGAGAGGAAGCGCCTGCCGCAATGGATCTGCGCGAGGAACCGCCTCTTTATCCCGGCAAAAAAGCGCGTTTCAAAACGAAAAAGTACGATCTTGAGGACATAGAGACCCGCCTTGTCTATCCGTCCATGATCGACGCGTCCAACCACGTGAACAACAGCCGTTACGGGGAGTTCCTGTACGATACGATGTCCGAAGAAGCCAGAGCGCGCCTTGCGGAGGCGGTCTGCCTGGAGTTTTATTTCCACGGGGAATTGTCCGCCGGTGACACGGTTGCTCTGCGGCGTTTTGAGAGTGCGGAGGAGGTCCTGGTGACAGGTGCCAAAGACACACAGGAAGCCTTTGCTGCCAGAGTGGTGTTCAAGTAAAAGGAACAGGAACTTGCTGCGGCAGGAGAGTGATTGCTGAAACTGATGCGGTGCATCAAGACCAGTGATTGGTCAAGGTTTTGGCTGCATGTTATAATAGCTGCGAAGGGGGGCTGATGCCATGGAAATGAGGAGAAAAGACAGAGAAGTGAAGGACCCTGCAGTGATCCGCGAGATCCTGAACAAGGCGCGTGTGCTGCACCTGGGGCTGTTTGATGAAGGGTATCCGTACATCGTGCCGCTTCATTACGGGTACGAGATGGATGAAGAGGGCAAACTGACTTTCTACATGCACGGTGCCAGAGAAGGCCATAAAGTCGACCTCGTAAAGGCAGACGGGCGCGCGTTCGTAGAGATCGATACGGATGAGGAACTGATGTATTCCGACATTGCCTGCGACAACGGCGCGACGTTCTCCAGCGTCATGGCGCGCGGCAAGGTGTGTCTGCTCGAGGATCCGGAAGAGAAGATCAAAGGCCTCAAAGCGCTTATGAAGCTGCAGACCGGCAAAGACTTCGAAATCAACGAAAAGATGGCGAAGATCGTCAGCGTTTTCAAAGTCGATGTGGATGAATACACTGTCAAGATGAGAACCGAATAGGTCGCGCGGCAGTATCAGAAAAAGTCTGCAAAGATCTCATAAAAGTATCGAAACCCGGCGGAAACGCCGGGTTTTTGTGTGAAATGTAAACCGGTATGTTACATTTTGCACGCGCAAATTGCTTGTCAGCGGCGCAGGGGACTCTGTACAATGATGGTGCAGGAAGCAGAAAACCACTGAAAGGAAGTGACGATATGCAGGCACTTGGAACAAAGATCGCGGCGAAGAGGAAGGACCTGGGGATGACTCAGATCGAATTCGCGGAAAAACTGTCTGTCACCCGGCAGACGGTCAGCCGCTGGGAGGCCGGCACTGTGATGCCGGACATCGACAAGATCGGCGACATCGCGGAACTGCTCGGCGTGAGCTGCGATTATCTGCTGAAGGATGATCTGCAGGATGAGCAGGGCGCGGCGGCTCCTAAGAGCGGCATCAGCCGTTTGCTGGAGGAATCGCTCGGCCGCCCGGTGAAACTGTCATTCTTCGATGAAGAGGCGGATATCGATCTATATAATACGGTCTGCACGATCACCGATTTTGAAGGCAGCTGGATGAAGGTGAGCGCGAAGACGAAGAAAGGAGAGGTCGAAAAACTGATCCCGGTCTCGTCTATTCAGTCACTTGAGTATGCGGAGGAGGATGCGTAATGGAATATATGGGAGTGGTAGCGTTCGTATTTGGCATCTTCGGTTTCCTTGCATACCTCAATCAGGGCGGTCTGAAAAAGCGGATCACAGAGCTGGAACGGCAGCTCACAAAGATGCAGGGGACCTCTTATGCGGACGACCGCAAAGCTTTGGTTGAACTGGCAAAGGAGTGCATCGGAAAACCCGTAAAGCTTGATTTGAAAGAGGACTACGGGGATGTGGATATTGTGATGTACGGCAATTCAAAGTACGGCACCAATACTATCCTCGACGTGGATGAGGACTGGATGCTGGTGCGCGTGGATAGCGCGAAAAAAGCGCCGAAAGAAAAGCTGATCCGGCTGGAAGCGGTGCAGCGGATCCAGCTCCCCGAAAAATGAATCTGTGGTGAATAAGAAAAATCCGGCCGTCGAAGGCCGGATTTTTATATCTGTTCTTCAGAGACTGTTTACGCCAGGCCCTGGTCCTTCTTCATGCAGCAGTGCTTGTACTTCTTGCCGCTGCCGCAGGGGCAGGGGTCATTGCGGCCGACTTTCGGCTGCGCTCTGTGGTAGGTCTTGGATTGCTTGTAGGCCTTGTAGATCTCTTCCTGCTTGTCCGCATCGAAGACGTTTGCCCACTCGGCCAGACCGTACAGATGCTCCGCGCCTGCGTCGTGCATGTTGAAGAGGAGCTTTTCAAAGTCGATATCGAGGTCGATCTGCGATTCCTCGTCGAGTTCGTCCAGCGCGAACGGCTTGTTCAGGCTGCTCTGGATGCCGTCGAGGAAGCCCATGAACATGACCGGACGGACATTGTATTTCTCTGCGAGTTCGCCGATCCTGCCGCTCATCTTCTCGTCCTTGTGCGAGAGGATGTCAGCGTA
>JAILFI010000026.1 GCA_024697655.1 Clostridiales bacterium | reverse complement strand
AGACCATGCACGTACACATACTGGAACGGGCTCTTGCCCATGGTCTCATAGGAACTGAAGACCATGCGGACGACCCAGAAGAAAATGATGTCGTAACCGGTGACCAGCACGTCGGTCGGGAAGAAGTAATCGAGATCCTCGCTCTACGCCGGCCAACCGAGCGTCGAGAACAGCCACAGTTCCGAAGAGAACCAGGTGCCGAACACGTCTTCATCCTGTCTGAGGTGCTTGCCGCCGCACTTCGGGCAAACAGTCGGATCTTCCTCTGCGACGATCAGTTCGCCGCAGTCCTCGCAGTACCACGCCGGGATACGGTGGCCCCACCAGAGCTGTCGGGAAATGCACCAGTCGCGGATGTTCTCGAGCCAGTGCAGATAGATCTTGGTGAAACGCTCCGGCACGAAGACCAGCTCGCCCTTCTCGATCGCTTCGATCGCGGGCTTGGCCAGTTCTTCCATGCTGACGAACCACTGGTCGGACAGCATGGCCTCGACCGGGGTGTGGCAGCGGTAGCATTCGCCGACCGGGATGACCATATCCTCGGTCTTGACGAGGTAACCGCCCTCTTCCATATCTTTGATGAGCGCTTCGCGGCACTCATAGCGGTCCATGCCTTCGTACTTGCCGGCATATTCGTTCATAGTGCCGTCGAAGTTCATGCAGCTGATGACCGGCAGGTCATGGCGCTGGCCGACCTCGAAGTCGTTGGGGTCGTGTGCCGGGGTGATCTTGACAGCGCCGGTGCCCTTTTCGGGATCCGGGTACTCGTCTTCGATGACCGGGATCGGTTTGCCGGTGGGCGGCAGGATGACATTCTTGCCGATCAGGTGCGTGTATCTTTCATCCCCGGGGCTGACCGCAACGGCCATGTCGGTGAACATGGTCTCGGGACGCGAGGTCGCGACCACGATGCCTTCGCCGCCGTCTTCCGCCGGATATCTGAAGTACCAGTACTTGCCGTTCTTGTCCTCATGTTCGACTTCCGCATCGGACAGACTCGTCCCGCAGGTCGGGCACCAGTTGATCAGGCGGTTGCCGCGATAGATCAGACCCTTCTTATACAGGTTGACGAACATGGTGCGGACCGCCTTGTTGCAGCCCTCGTCCATGGTGAAGCGCTCACGGCTCCAGTCGCAGCTGTCGCCCAGTTTTCTGCACTGCTGGGTGATCTTGCCGCCGTAGACGCGCTTCCAGTCCCAGGCTCTTTCGAGGAACGCCTCGCGGCCGATATCCTCTTTCTCCTTGCCCTCATCCTCGCGCAGCTTCTGGACGACCTTGACCTCGGTCGCGATGCTGGCGTGGTCGGAACCGGGCAGCCACAGGGAACTGTACCCCTGCAGTCTCTTCCAGCGCGTCAGGACATCCTGCAGCGTCTGGTCGAGCGCGTGGCCCATGTGCAGCTGGCCTGTGATATTCGGCGGCGGCATGACGATGGTGAACGGCTTTTTATCGCGGTCCACTTCCGCCTTGAACGCGCCTTCCTCCTCCCACTGGGCATAGATCCGGTCTTCAAAATCTTTCGGATTGTAGGTTTTTGCGAGATTTTTCTCCATGTTGTGTTGCTCCTTTAATAAAAAATCCGTCCCTGCCTTGCAGATCCTGCGATCTGCTGCAAAGGACGAACCTGCTGTCATAGCATATAGTCCGCGGTACCACCTTTGTTCCGCTGCCTGAGATCCGCACGGGCGGTTCCTGCAGCGACACTCATTCATAGTCGAACTCCGATGCGACCTTCGCCTTGTGCGATTCCGAAGAGGCCTTTCAGCCCACGAGCCTCTCTCTCTTGCGGTGCAGTCCGGGTACTGCTCATCTTCACCGTTCGTATGCAGTTTTGCGTACTGTATTAGTTTACAGGAATCGCTGTAAAAGTCAAGGAAAACAGCCTGTTCCGAGCGCAAAAGAAAACAGGCGCCTGTTCCCGCCTGCTTTCTTTATGGAGTGTTATTAAAAAGGGAGTGTTGTCTGGTTGAGTACGCTGTTTCCTTCTGACAATGATATCGTAGCGCGGCTTCCTTAAAACTAACTGAAACGAATTTAATTATTTGACCGTCACGTTTCCGGACGTCTGTCCGTCAAAGCTGCCGCCGTTCACGCACTGTACCAGCACAGAGCTGATGCTGTCGGCCGAGATCTCTCCCTCCACAGACTGCCCGTCGATGGTGAGCGTCAGCGCCCCGCCGTTGCTGCCGTCGCTGCCCCAGCGGCCTGCCGCCGCGCTGATCAGCGCGGAACCGGCATTCTTGAATGTACAGCCTGTCACGGTGACTTCTGTCGTCGTGTTCGTGACGTAGAGCAGCGGACCGTCACCCTGGTAGTCGATCGTGCTGTCCTCCATGGTCAGGGAGGAAACGCTGCCCGCCGCATCCTTGTCCGCCGCGTCGCCGGACATGCTCTGGTACAGCATGATGCCGTCATTGCCGGTGCTGACAAAGCTGCAGTTTTTCAGGCTGACTGTGTTCTTGCCCTCAATGACGAGCGCCTGCGACTGCTCGGAAGAACCGCTTGCCCCTTCCACAGAAATGCTGCCCGTCGAATAGATGCAGGGACTGCCGTCGCCGTGTGCCTCCAGGTAGTTGTCCGTGCCGGTGACCGTCACAGTGCCGCCGCCTCTGTCTGTGGCAAGCGGTGCGCAGTGGGCACCCTGTGTCGTAATCCGGACACTCTCCGCAGTGATCGTGCCGCCGTACGTGGCATACAGGCCGCGGGAGGAATTCTGCAAGGTGCTGATTTCCAGATCACTGACAGTGACCGCGCTGTTATCTGTTGCAAAGACTGCATTGGCACCTTCCGCGTCCGTGTCAACAGTGCAGTGTTCGATACTGACCGTGCTGTCTTCTCCAACGCAGACGATCGCAGAGTTCAAGCCATAGAAATTGTAATCGTCACTGCCGCCGCCCCCCGCGTCCGCGCTGCCGCTTTCTCCGCCGCCGGTCTTGATGACCGCCGCGTCTTTGATCGTCAGCGAGCCGCCGTTTACGACAAGAAAGACTGTCTGATCCGCCGTCTCGCTCGTCCAGGTACCGCCTTCTATCACGGCATCGATACCGTCGACGATGTATGCGCCGTTCAACGTGACTGTCTTGTCACCGATCTGCCCGGTCCACGTACCGGAAGAAAGCGCGGTATTATCCGGCGACGGATCAGCCGGGATCGTGACTTCCTCCGTTTCCGCCTGCGCAGTTTCTTCTGCCGCTGCATCCGCAGAAAGACCCGAAGATGCATTCTCCTGCGGAGTGCCGCAACCCGTGAGCAGAGCCGCCAGCAGGAGCACGGTCAGAAGGACCGCCGGCAGGCGCTTTTCTTTTACTGTTTCTTTTTTCATATCGTCTCCTCCATTCCTGTTGTGCAGGACATACTGTCTGATGCGCCAAGAATAGAGCGATTCTCTGAAAACAGACTGAAAACGATCAAAAAAGAAGAGAGCAGGCGTCCTGCCGCCTGCTCTCTTTCTACGGAGAATATATATCTGAGCATTTACTATTCTGCTCTGTATACCTCATCGCTGCCCTTGTCCACCAGGACCAGGAATGCCGCAAGCATCACGACCACACCGCATCTGAGCATCTCTACGGTGGCGATGGAATCTGCTGCCTGTGTGCTCAGGATGGCCATCACGATAGCTGCCAGAAGTGCGATCACAGAAATCATCATCTTTCTCATTTTCTTACCTCGTTTCTTTCTTATCGGTTGCAGTTTTAGTTGGTGTGGAAAGTCCGTTTCTTTTGGACCGCTTCCCTCTTGCAACTCTACGGTATCATGATAAAATAAATTTGTAAAACTAATGATTTTAATATAAATCATCGGATTATCAAATGAATCGAGGTTTCCATGGACAGCAAACTCGCTTATACATTCATCAAAGTCGCCGAACTCGGCAACATCACGAAAGCCGCCCGGCAGCTCGGGTATTCCCAGGGATCTGTCACCTCCCACATCCAGCAGCTTGAGCAGCAGCTCGGCGTACAGTTGTTCGACCGCATCGGCAGAGGCATTCAGCTGACCGACGCCGGCAGGAACTTCCGTCCGTTCGCCGCCGACCTCATCAAAGCCAGCGAGAACGCAGACGCGTTCGCCGCCAGCTGGGACGACCCGCACGGTCCTCTGACCATCGAGGCCAGTTCCGGGATCTCCATCAGCATCCTCTCCAAACTGCTCCCCGCTTTCCACCGGCAGTATCCCGGCATCCAGCTGATCATCTGGCCGAACGACGACACAGATCCGACCGTCGCCCGTCTGCGGCAAAACCGCTCCGACTTCGCAATGTTCACCGACCGCCTGCAGGCTTTTGAAGGGTGCACGACCTTCCTCAGCCGGTATATCCCCTTTATCTTCGTCGCCCCGCCGGAAGATCCGCTCACGAAACGGAAGAACGTACCCCTGCAGGAGATCCTGAACGACGTGTTCATCGATTCGCCGACCGCGTATGAACAGAACCACGTACCGCGTTCCGCCCTCAGCGCCCGGCTCACCGAACTCAGGATCCAGCCCGCGCTCGAGGTCGCCAGCGTCCACACCGTGCTCGCCATCCTGCGGGAAGGAAGAGGCAGAGCGTTTCTCCCCCGCTTCATGGCAGAGGATGACATCAAAAGAGGACTCCTCTCCCGCATCGATACGCAGGAGCCGGAGTCCGGTGTTTACATACAGATGCTCTATAACGAAAACCGCTGGCTCAACCCGCAGATGCGGGCATTCCTGGAGTTCATCAAGGCGCATGTCTCTGTTTAGAAGACGCTGCCGTCATCTCTTCAGGTAGGAGGAAGAGACCGGGAACTCAAAGTAGGTATCCGGATACGGCTCGTCCGCCAGCGTGAAGTGCCACCACTCGCAGTCGATCGGTGCGAATCCGTTGCGCACCATCACCTTCTGCAGGCGCATGCGGTTGGCGTACTGCTCGTCTGTGATGCCTTTATAGTCCGGGTGCGAGATCTCGCTGAACATATCGAACGGACTGCCCATATCGAGTTCCTTGCCCGTCGCCATATCGAGCAGGGTCAGGTCGATCGTGCTGCCGCGGTTGTGGCTCGACTGGCTCGCGACATACCCCTGAACGAACAGTTCCTGCTTTTCCAGATCCGGATAGAAGAACGGCTTCATGCGAAGGTCCAGATCCTCGATTCCCCACAGCACAAAATGCCGCACGGCGCATGCCGGCCGGTAGGCGTCAAATACCTTCAGCCTGTATCCCTGCACGTTCACTTCATTGCTGACCGCTTTGAGCGCTCTCGCCGCCTCTTTGGTCAGGATGGCACAGGGCTCTTCGTAGCCGTCGATGCGGTCGCCTATGAAATTGTAAGTGGAATAATACCGGATCTCCTGTACGATGCCGGGGACCATGTCCGCCAGCAGGACGAATCCGGAACTGTCCATTGTTACTTTCTTTTCAAAATCCGTAGCCATGTTCTCTCCGTATTGCGTGTATTCGTCCCGGAACCGCTCTTACCGCTCAAAGAGCTTCAACAGTTTCATTTTATACGCATTCTTCACGCCGCGGTAGGGGTGTTCGCGAAGCGGCAGATTGAAATGCGTGCTCCCCTTGAGCACCGTCTGGGGATGGGTGAATTCCCGGAAGCCCCATTCTCCGTGGTACGCCCCCATGCCGGAGTGCCCGGTCCCGTTGAACGGCGCCCCTTTGACCATCATGTGCAGGCACACCTCGTTGATACATCCGCCGCCGTACTGCTGGGTCGCCATCACACGGTCCGCCCACTTCATATCCTTCGTGAACAGGTACAGTGCCAATCCATGTTCCCTCTCCGCGATGAGATCCATCATCGCGTCGATCTCATCATCTTTGTACGGGACGACCGGCAGAAGCGGTGAGAACAGTTCATGCTGCACGATGGGTTCGTCTGCCCCGACCGGATAGATGATCGTCGGCTGGTACTGACAGGCTTCGCGGCTGCCTGCCCCGCCAAAGACGATCCTGCTGCGGTACTGTTCGGCTTCCGCAGCGCATTTGTCGTAGGCCGCCTGCGTGATCAGGCGGGGATATTCCGGGTTTTCCAGCGCATTCGCACCGATTTGTTTCGTGAACGCTTCTTTGAGCGATTCCACGAACGCGTCCGCCACCTCTTCGGCAACGGCGACCTGATTGATATTGATGCAGATCTGTCCGCTGTTGCAAAGTTTGAAGAACGCGATCTTACGCGCGGTGTCTTTGAGATCTGCGTCTTTCCGGACGACCGCCCAGTTGCCGGTCTCCCCGCCCAGTTCCAGCGCGACCGGCGTCAGGTTCTTCGCAGCCTCTGCCATAACGTGTCTGGCGACCGATGGTGAGCCGGTGTAAAAGATCTTATCGAACCGCTGCGCCAGGCACAGATCAGCCACATTGTGACCACCGTCCACGACCGCGATATATTCATCCGGCCAGACCTCTTCGACCATGCGCTGCATGATAGCTGTGCAGGCGGGTGTTTTCGAACTCGTCTTTATAACGGCCGTATTGCCGCCCGCGATCGCCGCGGCCAGCACCCCGAACGAAAGTGTGAAGGGGAAATTGAACGGACTGATGATCAGCGCCGTACCGTATGGCATCTTGTGCACCTTCGTCGTCACGCTCGGAAAACAGACCAGCCCGCTGAAATGCATTTCCGGCTTCGCCCATTTGCGGATCCCTTTGATCATCTCGTTCGTCTCAAGAATGACGGTGCCGATGTCACAGAAATACCCTTCCGCATCATCTCTGCCAAGATCCTCCGCGAGCGCTTCTTTGATCTCTTCTTCATAGATCTGCATCGCCGTTTTCAGCCGCTTGAGCTGCAGAATGCGGAAGTCCACATCGAGTGTCGCCCCTGTACGGAAATACGTCCTTTGTTTCTCGACCAGTGCCTCGATCTGTTCTTTGGACCAGCTCATACCAATTCCTCTTTCTCTATGCGCTGCCTTCCGGCAGCATTGCTTCCCTAAAGCCGGATACCGATATCGACATTCGTCATATCGCCGATCAGTTCCCCGGCGCGGCCGCGGAACATCCCTGTCTTATAAAACCCGATGGAAACCGTCAGGTCGCTCACGACCGCCAGCTGTCCTTCACCGGTATCGCCGTTCATGCCGCTGTTGATATCGACCGCGACCACATATGCCCCGTGCTCTTCATGCGCCCGGTTGATCTCCCGGATGACGGAAGCGACCGGCGCTTTCGGCACGCCCTGAAAACCGGTGCCGAGCATGCAGTCCACAAAGATCCCGTATTCTCCAAATTCCACGGCATCTTTCCCATAAAGCAGGTACGGCACACCCTTCTTCATGCAGCGGTCATAATAGTACTGCCCGTCCGCAGAGAACTTTTCGCTCACGCGCAGCACCGTGACATCGAGCCCGTTCCCGCGCATGATCTCCGCCAACGCGTAACCATCGCCGCCGTTGTTGCCACTGCCGCAGATCACGAGTGTCCGCTTCCCCGTCCACCCATCATAGGCATCATACACACCCTGTGCTGCACGGCGCATCAATTCTTTGGATGGCACTCCGCTCTCGATCGTCCGCCGGTCTGCATCGCGCATCGTTGCAACTGAAACGCACAGAGCGTTGCGGTAGAAATACAGATCTGCTTTGTTTTCCTGTACCGTGCCGCGGTAATCACGGTTGTTAAACCCGCCGATCTCAAACCCGTGACCCAGATAAAACAAACATGCCCGCAGGTTATTATCCTGCGCGACGGTGTAAACGCCTTGTTTGCCGCGTCTTTCTGCCTCATTCATACAGGCTTCGACCAGCCTGCCGCCGATTCCCTTACCACGGTATGCCTGCGAGACTTTGAGATCGTCGAGGTACAGATACCGGAACATGGCTTCCCGCAGCACCGCAAGACCCACGCAGACATCTCCGTCATAAGCACCGAAAAAAACTGTCCGGCCATTCTTCCCGCCGCTGGTTTCCGCACCGACATCATAGGGGAAATCAGGGAAACGATCCTGCAGCGGAGCGTCGAACGGCTCGATCGTATAAGACCACACACCGCTGCTCAGCGCAGGCACCATCCGGCCGGTCAGTTCGAACGGTTCATTCGGGATATTTGCATCCGCGCAGTGTGCGGCATCGATCTTTCTGATCTCGATCATTTCTTCATCGTCCCCTTTTCCTGATACAGCAGATGCCACGAAAAAGCTTCCGCCAGATCGTGCGGGGTGTGGCTGCCCGGCGAAACGGAGCGCGCATGCGTATAATACTCTCTTAACTGCGGCCGATAGTCCGGATGCGCACAGTTTTCGATCAGCAGTTCGGCACGCTCCTTCGGCGTCTTCCAACGGAGATCTGCCACCCCCTGTTCGGTGATGATCACATCCACATCGTGCTCCGTATGATCCACATGCGAAACCATCGGGACGATCCTGGAAATCGCTCCGTTCTTTGCGGTCGAGGTCGCTGCAAAGATGCTAACCGCCGCGTTGCGGGCAAAATCCCCGCTGCCGCCGATGCCGTTCATGATTTTCGTGCCCATGATGTGCGTCGAATTTACGTTGCCGTACAGATCGACTTCGATGGGCGTGTTGAGCGCGATGACGCCAAGCCGGCGGATCACCTCCGGGTGGTTGGAGATCTCCTGCGGGCGGATCACGATCTTTTCGCGGAATCGTTCTATGTTGTCATAAAATATTTTCTTGTTCTCTTCACCTAAAGTAACAGAACTGGCGGAGATGTGATCGAACACCCCTTCTTCCAGAAGCGGAAACGCCGCGTCCTGCATCACTTCCGTGTACATGCTTAAACCCCTAAAGCCACTTTTTGCAAGGCTTGCAAGTACCGCATTGCCGATGCTGCCTACGCCAGACTGGATCGGGCCGGGATCTGCGGGCAATCTGCCCGCTGCGATTTCCCTCTTCAGGAATTCCACAACATGCTCGCCAATTGCCTCAGTCTCAGGGGAGACCGGTCTGAATCTCTGCGGTTCATCGGTCAGCTCTGAGATCACGACCGCTGCGATCTTCTCCGGCGGGCACGGAATATATGCCGTTCCCACGCGGTCCATCGGATGTGTGATGGGGATGATCTTTGCGGCGGGCGGTCTGCCCATCTCAAAGATATCGTGCATGCCGGCGATTCCAAGAGGAACCGTCGTATTGACTTCCGCGATAACGAAATCCGCATTCCGGACAAGCGCGTCCGAACTGCCCGCCGAAGCCGTCGGGATCAGCCCTTCTTCTGTCACCGCTGCGCACTCGATGATGGCCGCATTCACATGCGGCCCCGCTCCCTGCCCGATGTTCATCGGGAAGTGCGAGATATGATAATCCGCGTACTGCACATCCCCGCGGTTGATCGCCGCGCGCATGTCTTTGTTCGACTGGTAGGCAAAGCGATGGCTGATGAGACCTGCTCTGGCCAGTGCGCCGTCGATCTCATCGCCGATCGACGCCCCTGCGAGCAGCGTCAGTTCTTTCGCATGTCCCGACGCCGCCAGCGCGAGCGGGACCGCTTTCGGATAGCCGACCGACGTGAATCCGCTCACACCGATGGTCATGCCGGTCGTGATCAGACCGGCTGCCTGTCCGGCAGTCATGGTTTTGTTCCGTAGAGATGCCGCGATCCGTTCCACTTTGTTGTCTCCTTTGGTCACACGACGGACAGATCTTTTATGCTACAGGGCTGTGTAATTGCCGAGGAACTGGAATGTCTCGCAGGACCGCTCGAGTTCCGCCAGCATGTCGGCCACGCGGTCATCCATGACGGATGCCTGCAGTTCAAAGAAGAACATGAACTCAAAGTCCTCGCCGGGAATGGGCATGGACTCCAGTTTGGTCAGGTTGATGTCAAGCGCCGCGAAGCGCGCCATGATCGCAAAGAGCGCACCGGGCCGGTGCTCCGTCGTCAGCAGCAGACTGATGTAGTTCGCGCCTTCATAAAGCAGCGGTTCTTTGGCGATGACAATGAATTTCGTGTAGTTGTTCTGGTTGTTCGCGATGTCGCCGGCGATCTTCTCAAGGCCGTAGATATCTGCGCAGTTGTGCGACGAGATCGCCGCGACCGGTTCCCCGCTCTCCGCCACGAACTTCGCCGCGGTGGCGGTATTGTCACTCGGCAGCAGCTGCACCCATGGCGGCAGCGTCTTGAGGAACGCGCTGCACTGGTTGAGCCCTTGATCATGCGAATAGACCGCTTTGATATCAGACAGCTTCGTTCCCTTTTTCGCCAGCAGTTCGTGCTTGATAAACAGCTGTGTGCTCGCGACGATATAGAACTTCTTCTCTGCCATGAGGTCGTACACCTGCTTGACGGACCCGTTCGTGCTGTTGTCGATCGGCAGCACGCCGAACTGGCACAGCCCCTTGTCCACGGCGTCAAAGACGGCTTCAAAACTCTTCATGTACATGAGGCTGCCGCGTTTGAAGAGCCGGTCCGCCGCCATCTGCGCGTAGGCGCCTTCCACGCCCTGACAGGCGACGGTCGCCCGCTCCGGCAGACCCAGTTCGCGTTGCTTTCGCATCGCTTCGATCTGCTCACGGATCTTCGCAGGCGCCTTGACGAATTCACGCTGATAGGCGCGGGACAGTTCGAAAATCGTCTGGTACAGACGGTTTGTATAGAGTTCCATGTCCTCGTGCTGTGCAGCGACCTTATCAAGGATCTCCCGCTCACGGACAGGATTGTAAATATCCAGCCCATCCGCCGCCTTGACCTTTGCGATCTCACAGCTGGCATTCATACGTTCGCAAAAAAGGTCGACGATCTGTGTATCCAGGGCATCGATCTTCTTTCTTGCATCTTCTATCTTCATACAGTATCATTCTCTCTTTCTCATTCGCGGGTTCCCTTCCGCCCTCATGAGCGGAACGAGCCGATGAAAGTATTGTACTCCCGCAGACCGGGGGAATCAACTTCAAGACAGGAAACCCGCGCTGTAATGCGAAAGCATGCGCCGGCAGATATCTTACCTGCGCGGCAGTGCGCGCCGTAGGAGATGCTGCCGATACGGCAGTGCGCGCCGTAGGAGATGCTACCGATACGGCAGTGCACGCCGTAGGAGATGCTACCGATACGGCAGTGCGCAACGAAAAGAAGTCTCTCCCACTCAATACGCGCGCATCATGCCGTGTACGTAAAAATGCAGCAAATGAGCAAAAACACCAAAAAATTCAACGTTTACGGCCTTCCTCATCAAAAAACGTTGCCGCGTAACAGAAACAGTCTCGAAAAACGTTGAAATCAGTTGGTGATTTTGCATATTTAAACGTTTTTACGCGGCAGGCAGAAAAGACCTTTCGAAATGCCGGCAAGAGTCGCAAGCAAACACCGCCGGCAAGAGTCGCAAGCAAACACCGCCGGCAAACGGCCGGCGTGAAAGAAAAAACCCCCGGGATCCTGCGATCCCGAGGGTTTCGTATGGTCGGAGCGACAGGACTTGAACCTGCGGCCTCTTGACCCCCAGTCAAGCACGCTACCAAACTGCGCCACGCCCCGACGAGCCGAAAATCATTATAAGTGAATTTCCGGCGCTTTTCAATACCCAATTTATTTTCCGAAGATTTCCGGCAGTCTACTCCTCCGCCTCCCGTTTACGGCGGACCGCGATGACTGCCGCACCGACCCCGGCGGCAGCAATGCCGAGGATCGCACCCAGTCCGGCCACGCCGCCCGGGATATGCTCCAGGAACTCCTCAAAATCACTCTTGTCTATCTTCTTTTTCGGTTCGATCCACTCCAGCGACACCGGATCCCCATCCTGCAGCACTTCTTCAAGCGGAGCGCCTTTTTTGTCGGTCATCTTGATCGTCCGGAACTCCGGCAGGATCGCCTCCGGAATGGAGAGATCCTCAGGCAGTTCAAACCCTTCCATGCCGTCCGGGAACTCCGGCAGTTCCGGTTCGTCCGGTTCCGCAGGCACAGCAGACTGTCCGCTGCAGTCCTCTTCTGCTTCTGCCGCGTCCGCATCGGTCGCGATCACGATGAACAAAAGCTCCGGACTGGTTTTCTTGAAGGTGGAATAAACCTGCCGCTTTTTCTCCGGTTCATCGCCGGGGTCGTCCCCTGCGCCGTCACCGGATCCACCGCCCGGATTATCAGATGGCCCAACAGCCGGGTCATCCCCTGCGCTGTCACCGGATCCACCGCCCGGATTATCAGATGGCTCAACAGCCGGGTCATCCCCTGTGCCTTCACCGGATCCGTCCCCGGGGACATCACCGGGGTTATCTGACGGATCTTCCGGCGGATCGACAGCAGGGTCGTCGCCGGGTTCATCCCCGGGCTCAACAGCAGGGTCGTCCGGTTGTGGCTGCACCTCATCCTCCCAGGGTTCTTTTACGGTGAAGCGCAGGTCCAGATGGAGCTTGACCGGTTCGCCTTCAGAGGGCATCGCCTGCCGTAGTTTGACGATGTCGATCTGACTCAGCTGCACGGTATTGCCCGCTTTGAGCCATGCCTCCATGGTAATGACCGGGTGGTCCGCGCTGGTGCAGCTCGTTTCACGCATGTACAGCCCCGCCCTCTTCAGAATATCTTCGGTCAGTGCCTGGTCGTCTTCGATGGCAGCGATCTGTGCGGGCGTGAGCACAACGTTTTTCTGAACAAAGAAACAGTACATCTTCTCGCCCGCGGATACTTTATGGACCTCCCGGACAGGAGCCGGTGCTGTGTCCGCAAAGACGCTCTGTCCGAAGATGAGCATGACCGCCGTCAGTATCGTCAGGATGCGCAGCCCGGTCCTTCTGCGTACAGTTTTAAAGCTTCTCATTATTCTTCCCTCTTGCTCCCGTTTATCAGTTGACATCAGTGCGCGCCAGGATCGCCGCCGGGCGCTTGATCAGTGTACGGAACACCGGCAGGAGTCCGAACAGCAGATTGAATGCGAAGATCGTGAGCAACGATACCAGCATCGTCTGCGGCGTGCACACGAACAGGTTTTCCAGCAGCGAAATGTGCTGCAGTTTGTGTATGATGAAGTTCATGAACAGCCAGCCCGGTATGGAAGCGCATACCGTGATCGCCACGATCTCGCCGGCGAACATCCGGTAGATATCCAGTTTTTTCACTCCGATAGCGCGGAGCGTGCCTACCTCCTTGATCCGGGACAGGAACGACGCGCGCATGATGAGGAACACTTCGATCAGCGAGATCAGGATGATGATACCCCCGACGAGCAGGAAAGCACGCATCGTGGCAAGCTGGCTCTTGCGGTATTCACTCTTCTGGTATTGGTACAGATCCCGGATCTTGAAACCGTAAGACTCCAGCATCATCATGGCTTCTTCCTTGTCTTTGGCCGGTTTGACGGTCATGTTCTCGCTGCCGAGGATCAGCTGGTACTTGATCATGTTGTTATTGACGAAGTACTTATCCTTGAGCGAATCGCTCGTATAGTAGCCGACGACCTTCAGTTTGTGCCCGTTCACTTTGGTCTTGATCTCTTTGTTAAGTTTCATGGACTTGGCGTACGCGTTGTCCACGATGACCTCGTAGTCGTTTTCCGGCCACTTGCTGCCCTTGGTCAGTTTGATCTCGTCCTCGTGGAGTTTGTAATCGATCAGCGCAGATGCCGCCGGCGCGGTTGCTGTGACCGTGCCGTCTTCATTATAAACCTCCTGCGTACCCTCTTCAGTCACTTCTTCAGAGTCACTGTACAGGTCTTCTTCCGTGCTGGTGTTGGCCAGCATGTTGATAAACATTGACGGGGCGGCGTAGATGCAGGGGCTGCTCTTGTCCGTGATGCCAACGATCGTGAAAGGCTCGAGGTTTTTGAGGGTCAGGTGACGGTCCAGAAGTTCTTCCGGCTTCTGATAGCCGGCCTGCCCGATATCCGAGTAATTGTCGATAAGGCGCGTAAGGAGCAGCGCATCCAGGACCACCTCATACTCATTCTCAGGCAGCCTGCCGCAGAGCAGGTCTTCTTCGGTAAGCTCCTCCGCGGAACTCAGCGATCCGCTGAAGACCGCCCCGCCCCAGGATGTCTGCCAGTACTCGTCGAACGGCATCTGCATGCCGATATGCCCGTCCCCCGGCAGCGCGTACGCCACCGCAGGATCTTCTTCTATCATCAGGTAATCTTCGACGGACATCTTCTGCTGGACCACGCTAAGATAGGACTTGTCGTCCTCCACGAACTTCCGGTCGGGCATATTCAGGATCCCGGCAATGTTGGAGACCGCATAGGTCACGAACATCGCGGAGATCAGGAAGCCGATCAGAAGGATCTTCTTCAGAATATGATACCGGCCGACCGTTTTGAACCCCGCCCCCAGCATCGTGAACACATTCAGGATCGACGCATGGCGCAGCGGTTTTTTCGCTGCGAGGCGCTCAGGATGGAAACGGTGCGCTTCCGCTTCCTCCGCGGTCATTGCGCGGTAATGATCGTCCACGAGTTCAATGCTCGAGTCCTCGTCGACGACCTCCATACGGCTGTGCGGATCCCGCGAGCGGATGAACAGATTGCCGCGGCTGATGACGATATCGAGGTCCATCTTCTCCCCGCTGTCGTTGAAGACACGCAGGGTATAATCGTCATCCTCGAATGTCCGCTTATCCTCGATGTCCTGCAGATAGATGCGGTTCTCGATCCGGTAGTCCAGCCCTTCGACGTTCTCGTTCTTCTCGTCGGAGATGACACGGCCGTCCTGCAGGCGGATGATGCGGTCCGCGTAGAAATTGGCCAGGTTCTCTTCATGGGTCACCAGGATGACCAGTTTTTCCCGGGAGATGGCCTTGATGATATTCATGACCTCCAGCGTGTTGGCACTGTCGAGGTTGCCGGTCGGTTCGTCGGCGATGATGATCGAAGGATTCTTGACGATCGCGCGGGCAATGCCGACGCGCTGCCGTTCCCCGCCGGAGAGCATGTCGGC
>JAILFI010000223.1 GCA_024697655.1 Clostridiales bacterium | reverse complement strand
GATGTCCCCGTTCTCGATGGAGATGCTGCGCGACATCAATAAGGAAACGGTCGACTTCATGCCCAACTTCGACGAGGAAGAAGTCGAGCCGGTCGTCCTCCCGTCCCGCATCCCCAACCTGCTGGTCAACGGCAGCAACGGCAGCGCGGTCGGCATGGCGACCTCCATTCCCCCGCACAACCTCGGTGAGGTCATCGACGCGTGCGTCCTGATGATCGAAGAGGAGGAAGAGTGCACCATCGACGACCTGATGAAGTGCATCAAGGGACCGGACTTCCCGACCGGCGCCATCATTACGGGCAAGGCGGGATTCCGCGAGGCATACCGCACCGGCATCGGCAAGGTGACGGTCCGCGCCAAGTCGGAGATCGAGGAGACCAAGAAAGGGCGATTCCAGATCGTCGTCACCGAGATCCCCTACATGGTCAACAAAGCGCGCCTCATCAGCAAGATCGCGGAACTCATGAAGGAGAACAAGCTCGACGGCATCTCCGATATCCGCGACGAGTCCTCCCGCGAGGGCATGCGTATCGTCATCGAGCTGAAGAGGGACGCCAACCCGCAGATCACGCTCAACAGACTGTACAAACACACCCAGATGCAGGACAACTTCTCCATGATCATGATCGCACTGGTCGACGGAGAACCCCGCACACTCAATCTGTATGAGATCCTCCACGAGTACCTCAAGCACCAGAAAGAGGTCATGACCCGCCGTACGCAGTACGACCTGAAGAAGGCGGAGGCGAGAGCTCATATTGTAGAAGGCTTGAGAATCGCTCTCGACAACATCGATGAGGTCATCAAGACCATCCGCGAGAGTTACGACAACGCCAAAGAGCGCCTGATGGAACGCTTCGGTCTGTCCGAACTGCAGGCGCAGGCGATCCTCGATATGCGTCTTGCCAGACTGCAGGGTCTTGAGCGCGACAAGCTGGAAGACGAGTACCTCGATCTGATCCAGAAGATCGCGTACTACAAGGAACTGCTCGGCAACGAGCGTCTGCTCATGGGCGTCGTCCGCGACGAGATGCTCGAGATCAAAGAGAAGTGGGCTGACGAGCGCCGCACCGAGATCGTGGCCGCAGTCGATGAGTTCGACGAAGCGGACCTGATCGAAGAGGAGCAGGTGGCGGTCACCCTGACACACCTCGGCTACATCAAGCGCATCCCGGCGGATACGTACAAGACGCAGAAGAGAGGCGGCAAGGGCATCACAGGGCTCACGACCAGGGAGAACGACTTCGTCACCAACCTGATCATGACCAGCACCCACCAGAATCTGGCGTTCTTCACCAACTACGGCAAGGCGTACCGGATCAAGGCGTACGAGATCCCCGAGGCGACACGCACCGCGAAGGGTACACCGGCGGTCAACTTCCTCAACCTCATGCAGCGCGAGCGCATCAATGCGGTCATGCCGATCGATGAGAATGACGAGAACAACTTCCTCCTTGCGGTCACCAAGCGCGGCACGATCAAGAAGACGGCCATCTCCGAGTTCAACACCCAGAGAAAGACGGGCCTCATCGCGATCACTCTGCGCGACGGCGACGAACTGGTCAGCATCCAGCAGACCACCGGCGACGACATCGTCACCATCGTCACCCGTAACGGCAAGTGCATCTCGTTCCACGAGAAGGATGTCCGTCCGATGGGCCGCACTGCGACCGGCGTCAGAGCCATCAAGCTCGAGGACGACGACGAGGTCGTCAGCATGTGCCTCGGCCAGCCCGGCGTCAAGCTGCTGGCGGTCACCGAGAAGGGATTCGGTAAGCGCACGCCGATTGAGGACTACAAGGTCCAGGCCAGAGGCGGCAAGGGCCTGCTGACCTACGACAAGGCGAAGTTCAAGAAGACCGGCAAGCTGGTCGGCGCGATGGTCGTCGACGACGATGACGAACTGCTGATGATCAACAGCAACGGTATCATCATCCGCATCAAGGCAAGCGATGTCAGCGTGCTCGGCCGCGCGACGCAGGGCGTCAAGATCATGAAGGTCGAAGAAGGCAATGCCATCATCTCCATGGCCAAGGTGGTCAAGGAAGAGGAAGACAAAGACGACGGCCAGATCTCCATGGACATCAAGCCCGAAAAATGATAGTATAGCAAGCAACCCGTCGGAAGCGCCGGCGGGTTGTTTCAGGAATAGCAGGACATCAAATATGAAAAAAGAAAGAGTTTTTTCCGGCGTGCAGCCCACAGGCAACATCCATCTCGGCAACTACCTCGGCGCGCTCAAGCAGTTCGTCGAATTGCAGGATGAGGCCGAATGCATCTACTGCGTTGTCGACATGCACGCCATCACCGTGCCGCAGGATCCGAAGGAACTGCGCGAGCACGTGCTGGACGTCGCGTCGCTGTACATGGCGGTCGGTCTCGATCCGAAAAAGTCGATCATCTTCGTACAGTCGGAGGTTTCCGGCCATGCGGAACTCGGCTGGATCCTCAACTGCAGTTCGTACACGGGCGAGCTTTCCCGCATGACGCAGTTCAAGGCGAAGAACAAGGGCAGAGAATCCGCACCGACCGGGCTGTTCACCTATCCGGTCCTGATGGCGGCGGACATCCTGCTGTACGACACCAATGTCGTGCCGGTCGGCAACGACCAGAAGCAGCACATCGAACTGTGCCGCGATCTCGCGATCCGCGTCAACCACCGCTTCCCCGACACTTTCGTCGTGCCGGAAGGCCGGTTCATGAAGGCGGGCGCACGCATCATGGCGCTGGATGAGCCGACGAACAAGATGAGCAAGAGCGCGGAGAACATCCACTCCCGCATCTCCCTGCTCGACACCGACGCGAAGATCAAGAAGTCGATCATGCGCGCCACGACCGACAGCGATATGACGATCAGGTTCGATCCGGAAAACAAGCCGGGCGTCAGCAACCTGCTGACGATCTACAGCGCGCTGTCCGGCGAGAGCATTCCGGATCTGGAGGCGAAATTTGACGGCGCCGGCTACGGCGACCTCAAGAAATCGCTCGTTACCGTAACCCAGGAAGCGCTTACGCCGATCCGCGACCGCTACGAGCAGATCCGCCATTCGTCGGAACTGCAGGACATCCTGTCCGACGGCGCTGCCCGCGCGAACGCTTTGGCAGAGCCTGTTCTTGCGCGTGTCAAGGATCACTTCGGCATCGGCCGCGCGAGATAACAGTGGCAGCAGCCACAGTATGGCAGAGGGATAATGGCAACTCTATTCCTATATCTCGGCATCACAATTATCGGGTACTTTATCGGAGCCGGCGCGCGCAAGCACGCCGGCGGCTTTGCAATGTCCTTCTATCCATGGATCGGCAGACTGGAGATGATCTCGGTCGCGATCCTGGTGTTCATCATCGGCGGCCGCATCGGCGCCAGCGAGGAGATCATCCGCTCGCTCGGAACGATCGGGCTGAAAGCGTTCGCCTATACGCTGATCATCATGGCGGCAGCCGTGGCGTCGTTCGCTGTGGTGCGGCGGCTGCTTGGATTTGACCGGTACGGCAGGCGGGGTACGCAGGAGACAGGACCGGAAAAAGCGGGTGCGGAGGAGGCGTCAACGCCGCGCATCAACAAGTTCACGGTTCTCATCGTCGGTTTCGTGGCGGCAGGCATCCTGTCGGGGTATTTGTTCCTTCCCGATGCGCTGCTTGCGAAATCAGGACCAACGCTCACGGTCTGTCTTTGCATTCTGCTCCTGATGATCGGCATCGATCTCGGTGTAGAAGGAACGATCGGTGCGAATTTCCGCAGCGCGGGCTGGCGGGTGCTGGTGTTCCCGTTCGTTTCGATCCTTTCCATGGCGGCCGGGGCAGCGGTGGCGGCACCGCTGCTTTCTCTGACGCTGAAAGATTCGCTGTGCATCGGGGCGGGGTTTGGCTGGTACACGCTGGCGCCGGCGATGCTGGCGGAGTATTCGGCGGAAGTGAGCGCGCTGTCCTTCCTGCACAATGTTTTCCGGGAAGTCTTCGGGTTGTTGTTTATCCCGCTCGTGGCGGCAAGGGTCGGCTATATCGAGAGTTACGCGGTGCCCGGCTCGCCGGCCATGGACGTCTGCATGCCGGTCGTGGAGCAGGCGGCGGGCAGTACAGTCGCAGTCTATTCGTTCATCAACGGCGCGATCCTGTCTGCATCTGTGCCGGTTCTGGTCAGCCTCTTCATGGGTCTGTAGGACGGCGCGGCGCCGCAAAGGGCGGAGCCGCAGAAGGGTGTCGCAGAACGGCGATCAACAATGCATTATTGCGAAAATTCCTATCGCGTTGACAGGCATTTTTCCGTTCAGATACAATGGTCTGGCAGGCGAAAAGTCTGCTCCGCAGCGCAAAGTGGCACTTATCCATTGACATCAGCAGGCGCGGCGGAAACATATTCCATGCTAGGGGAGCTTTTGCTGAGAGGCGGCAAGGCGGAAAGCCGGAGACAGGTCCGGCGGCACGCAGTGCTGCATACCCTCCAACCTGATCCGGGTAATGCCGGCGTAGGGAAAGCGAACATGGACGAAGTATAATAGCTCACGCCCGGACAGCCGGCTGGTTTTCTGATCATACCGGTGGGCAACGGGTGAACCGACGACGGTTACGAAGTAAGGCAGCGGCTTGGCGGAGCGATTATCATAACGTCCAACACTCCCCTCCTGTAGAAAAGGAGGTTTTTTTATGACCGGAGAAAAATTACAGGCATTCGTAGAGTCAACGGCAGGACAGGTCATCATCGTAGTTGTGATCGTAGCGTTGTTCCTGCTCATCCTCATTTCGGGGAAAAAGAAAAAGACCGACACCAAGACGATGGCCGTCTGCGCGCTGCTGACAGCGATGGCGATCGCGCTCAGCTACATCACGCTGTTCCGCATGCCGCAGGGCGGCAGCATCACGCTGTTCTCTATGGTACCGATCGTGCTGGCGGGCTACTTCTACGGCACGCGCCGCGGCCTGATGGTCGGCGCTGCGGTCGGCCTGCTCAATCTGCTGTTCGGCCCGTACGTCATTCACCCTGTGCAGATGCTGCTTGATTACCCGATCGCGTTCGGTGCGCTGGCGCTTGGTGCACCGCTGCGTGACAAGTGCGGCAAGCTGTCCCTGACCGTCACCTATCTCGTCGGCGTCCTCGGCCGTTATGTCTGTGCGGTCCTGTCCGGCGTGATCTTCTTCGGCGCGTATGCACCGGAGAACTTCAGCGCTCTGACCTGGTCGCTGTGGTACAACCTGACCTACCTCGCTGTGGAAGGCGTCATCACCGTGGTCCTGCTCAACGTGCCGCAGATCCGCAGTATGTTCGAACGCATCCGCGACCAGGCGATCGCGGAGAACTGAGCCGGGAGCCGTCGATCGCGGAGAACTGAGCCAGGAGCCATCGATCGCTGAGAACTGAACCGGAACCGGCGGTCGCGGAGAATTTGAAGACAGTCATTTCAATGCGGATGCAACGCGAAAAGAAGGATCGCCGGTAAGGCGGTCCTTTTTTTCCGGACGGTTATTTTAATGGGTCCGGGACAGTCCTGCCTGCCGCATGACCGTTTTGATCTGCGCATGGGTCAGCGGGCGGGCAGCGGATTCCATTGTAAAGAATACATCCCGGCCGAGGCGGTATCCACTGTCTGCGTACGTCTGCAGGCGGTGCAGGTTTTTCATTGCGTACTCCGGGTCGTCCATCCTGCCAAAGTGTTCGATGATGACAAGGCGATGCTCCCGCGGATGCAAAACGACGAAGTCTGCGTAGATCACGCGTCTGTTTTGCAGGCGGATCTCGCTGTCGTAACGAAACAGCGCGCCTGCTTCCGTCAGGTCATCATCCCAGAACACCTCGCTCTTTGATCTCACCAGCCGCCCGGACCGTGTTTGAAAGCGCAGATGCTCCGGGAAGAAGGGGTTGGTTTTGTAGTGTCCTTCCAATGTGTCGCGGATCCATTTGCCGGCGTTGAGCTGTCCCGGCAGGAAATCCCGGTCAGGCAGCGGGAAAGGATCTTTGCCGGTCAACGCTCCTGCGTACTTTTCCGGCTCATATACTTCGAGGACTTTCAAAGCGCTGCGAATCGCCCGGACGTTTTTCCGAAGGATGCGCCGGCCGTGGATCACGACCCGCTTCTCGCGAAGCTGGCAGATCAACCGCGCGCCTTCCTTGGTGGCGGGCGGGATACTGCGCTGCGTATGGACGCCGTTTTTGAAAAAGTTGAGCGAGTAGTAGATTTGCTCATCCCGCATAAAATCCGCCAAAAGTCCGGCATCATACGATTCATGCAGCTGATCGAACAGCGAGAGCGTTTTCTCGTACGCGCCGCATAAAGCATCCAGCTCTTCAAATAATTCCTGCTGTAACATAGGTGTCCTTTCGTGCGATTCCGTCGATGGTTCGTAAAGAGCTTTTCAAAAATACCATATATTTCCAAACATTGCAAGTGTGTGCGTGAAAATGATGAAAACGACTATTTTCACCGAAAAAAACCAACGTTTCTGGCCATGTTCGGCGAGAATCGTCGCTCAAACGTAATGAAGAGGTTAAAAACGTTGAAATTTTTTGGTGAAAATGCTGCAAATACATATTTTACGCACATGATAGGGATAGACACTGAAAAAGCACAGGTGCTGCCCTGTGCTTTTGTGAATTTAGTGGTAATGTGCTTGCTTTTCGATATGGAATCGCTGCTCGGCCGACCCGGCGGCAGGCTATGCAGCAGCGGAGCCCTCGACGGACCCGGCGGACCCGGCGGCAGGCTATGCAGCAGCGGAGTCTCGGCGGCAGGCTATGCAGACTCGGTTTCCGCAGCCGCCTCCTTTGCCGCAGCCGTCTCCTTTGCCGCGGCGGCTTCTTCTGCGGCGATCTCGGACGGATCGCGCGGTATCGGCGTGCCCATGCGTTCGCACAGTTGGGTCAGGCCGTCAAAGACGATCTTCTGGACCTTGCCGGTCAGCGCTTTTTCCTCCTGCCGGGAGATGCCGGCTGTCTCGATCGCCGGGTGAATGATCACGCCGACCGGACACTTGCCGCGGAAGACTTCCGTGGTTTCAAAGCATTCATAGGAACCGTTGATGCTGACCGGGATGATCGGCACACCGGGCTTGGTCGCCAACTTGATCGAGCCGGCTTTGAACTCCGCCATCTGCGAACATTTGGCACGGGTGCCTTCCGGGAAGATCAGCAGGGAGAAGCCTTCTTTGATGAGATCGACGCCTTCGGAGATCGCACGCAGCGCGGCGCGCGGGTCTTCGCGCTTGATCATCACGCTGCGGATCCGGCGCATCCAGGTACCATAGATCGGGACCTGTTTCAGGTTTTCGCGGGCGACGAACGCGAACTGCACGGTGTCGAGCACAGCGCAGAGCACCGGGATATCCGCAAAACTCTGGTGGTTGCAGATGTAGACGACCGGACCTTCAGCAGGCAGATTTTCTTTGCCTTCCACCGTGATGTCGATGTCAAAGCTCTTCTTCAGGTGGTTGCCCCATTTTATAGTGGCGCCGAGGATCGCCTCGCGTTCGGCTTCCCTGTCACCGGACTCACGGGCGCTGTCGATCTGCCCTTTGAGCGTGTGGAGCCCCGGCAGGGAGCCGAGGATCTTGACGAGGGCAGGGAGATTTTTGACGACGTTCATAAAAATGATCCTTCCTGTTTCGCGGAAGCAAAGGCGATTCCGGCGAAATAATGTATACTACTTGTATAATATACCATTTTGTCACTTGGTTTGCCACATGGTATAATGCAGCGGAAGGCGCGAGGACCGCGATGAAGAAGATGCAGCCGGCTGCGCTCCGACAATGATGCAGTCCCCGGCCGCCGCCAGGGCGGTCTTACGAAATAAGGAGGAAAAGAATATGTTCATGCTCACTATCAACTACGTGCCCGGCGCCAACATCCAGGCACTCGGCCTCTGCAAAGGCAATGTCGTCCAGTCCAAGCACCTCGGCAAGGACTTCATGGCGGGGATGAAAAACCTCGTCGGCGGTGAGATCGAAAGCTATACGGAGATGCTCGTCGAGGCCAGAGAGATCGCGACCAAGCGCATGTTGGACAACGCTGCGGCGATGGGTGCGGACGGCGTCATCGATGTCAAGTATTCTTCTGCAGCGATCATGCAGGGGGCGGCGGAGATCGTCGCTTACGGAACCGCAGTCAAGATCGTCCCGGTGCAGAAATAAGCGAAAACGGACTTGGCGGCTGGCGAAAACGGACCTGGAAGCTGGCGAAAGCCGGCACGGAACCGAGCGCTGAAGGCAGCTGCCCCGGACACGAAAGAAAAAAATGCAGAGAGAACACACCTATAAAAAATATCTACCGGTGATCATTACGGCGGCGGTGCTCTATACGCTGTTTGTCATACTGTCGTTCCAGACAGCGGGCGGCGTGTATGACGCATTCGACAGGCAGCTTGAGCAGATCGTCTACAGCTGGCGCACACCGGCGCTGAATACATTTGTCGAACTCATCACGACCTGCGGCAACACTGCATCGATCATCTGCCTGATCCTGCTGCTGCTGGCGCTGCCGAAGACCCGGTACCGGTACGGACTGCCGGTCTTTACAGCTGCCATTCTGACGACACTGATCAAGGCCGTCGTCAAGGAGACCGTGGAACGGCCCCGGCCGGATGAGATCTACCGCCTCATCGAGGAGACCGGCTGGTCTTTCCCGAGCGGGCACACGATCACTTCGATCGCGGTGTACGGACTGCTCGCGTGGCTGATCTGGTATTACCATAAAAGAGATACGATGCATGCGCTCCCCAATGGAGCGGCCGGTGCCGAAGCAGCGCCGATGCGGACACTGTGGAGAAAACCCGTGGTGGCGCTTTTGTGCGCCTTCCTTGCTGTTGCGATCGGTCTGTCCCGGATCTACGTGGGCGTGCATCATCCGACCGATGTGCTGGGCGGCTGGCTCGCCGGGGTTGCGACCGGCCTTCTGATCGGTATGGCAGTCGTGCAGATGGTAAACAGCGGAAGGGCCGCTGATCTCGAACTTGCGGCAGCGCGCAGAATGCATGCGAAGCCAGACGCGGCGGACCGCGCAGCAGCGCGCATAGCAGAAAGCGAAGCAGCGCGCACCGCAGGAAGCGCAGCGGAACCTGCAGCAGAACAGAACGAAACGGAAACGATAGAATGAAAAAACCCCTTTATCCGGCTGTCATCTTCGACATGGACGGGACGATCCTGGACACGCTGGAAGATCTGGCCGACAGCGTCAATCATGTGCTGACAGAGCGCGGCTATCCGCCGCGTTCTTTGGATGAGGTGCGCATGCTGATCGGCTACGGCGTCCGCAATCTCATGGCAGGTGCGCTGCCGGAGGAAGTCCTTGCGTCCCTGCCGGATGAAGCGGGACGCGAATCGCTGATCGACGAGGTCTGCGCGGACATGCGGGAGTGGTACAAGGCGCACGCGGATGTCAAAACAAAAGCCTACGAAGGGATACCGGAACTGTTGCTGGCGCTTAGGGAAGCGGACGTCCGGACGGCGGTCGTGTCCAACAAACCCGACGCCGCCGTCGCCCTGCTGATGCCGCGGTATTTCCCGGGGATGTTCGACGTTGCCCGCGGCGAGCAGCAGGGAGTGCCGCGCAAGCCGGCACCGGACGGTGTTCTGGCGATCCTGCGGGAGTGGGGCATACCGCCTGAAAAGGCAGTGTATGTCGGTGACGGGGATACGGATATCCAGACAGCACAGAACGCGGGACTCGACCTGATCATGGTCACGTGGGGATTCCGCGACAAAACGTACCTTGCGGCACGCGGCGCGCAGGTCTTCTGTGAAACACCGGAAGAACTCTGCCAGATGCTGCTTGGCACGCCGCAAGAGCGTACGACGACTGACACAGATGGACAGAACAGGGAAGAGACTGACAAATGACCGAACCACGATATAAAGCTGCTGTCTTTGATCTGGATGGGACACTCCTCGACGCGCTGGGAGATCTCGCGGACAGCGTGAATCACATCCTGGAGGTGAGGGGCTATCCGCAGCGCACTGTCGAAGAGGTCCGTATGCTGATCGGCAAAGGCATGCGGTATTTCGTAAGCGGCGCTTTACCGAAGAACGCACCGTTCGCGGATCCCGGAGCCAGAGACGATGTCGTCGATATGGCGGTCCGGGATATGACCAGCTGGTACAAAGCGCACAGTGAGAACAAGACCCGTGTGTATAAAGGTGTGATCGGCATGCTCGGAAGGCTCCGGGAGGCGGGCGTCCGCACGGCGGTGCTCTCCAACAAACCGGACTCCGCCGTGGCCCTGATCGCGCCGCGGTACTATCACGGACTTCTGGACATTGCCCGCGGCGAGCGGCGGGGCGTGCCGCGCAAGCCGGCACCGGACGCCGTGCTGGCGATTCTTGACGAATGGGGCATCGCGCCGGAAGACGCGGTCTACATCGGCGACAGCGATACGGACGTACAGACAGCGGAGAATGCCGGGACTGCCATGATCGGTGTGTCCTGGGGGTACCGCGGCCGCGCGTTCCTTGAAGCGAATGGGGCGCCGGCGGTCTGTGACACACCGGCGGAACTTTGCGCTATGATCCTTGGCACAGAAGAAGAGGCTTGCGGAACGGTGAAGAGGCCGAACCCGGATACAAAAGAGCAGCAGAAAGAAAGGAACAGAGGATGAACGAACCCTCGCAGACAATCCAAAAAACCGGTCAGCAAAGAACCGGCATGACCGGCAAAATGATCGCCGCGGCGCTGCTGGCGTCCGGGGCGTGGGGGTTTTCGTTCATAGCTACGGATATCCTGCTGGAAACCTATTCACCGGTCCAGGTGCAGGCACTCCGGTGGCCGGTCGCGGCGCTTGTCTTTGCGGTGCTCGGACTGACCGGGGTCGTCAAAATGGATTTCCGCGGCAAACCGAAAAAGTGGATCCTGCTGACGGCGGCCGTGCAGCCCTGCCTGTACGCGATCTTTGAGACATACGGACTTGCGTATACGTCGTCCTCCATGTCTTCGATCTTCATCGCGACCATCCCCTGCATGACGCTCATCCTGGGAATGCTGTTTTTCCACCGGCACACGGCGCGGATCGGGACCATTGGGATCCTGCTCGCCTTTACGGGCGTTGTGATCTGCACGCTGGGCGGAGGCGGTTTCGCGGCGGGCGGCAAACTGTTCGGCTACCTGCTGCTGATCGGGGCTGTCTTCATCGGCGCGCTTTACTCGCAGTTCAGCGCGCAGGCAAGCGCGCACTACACGGCGATCGAGATCACAGCCATGATGGCGTTCGCCGGGGCGGTGTGGTTCGTCCCGCTCAACTTCCTCATGGGGTACGGTGTTGAAACATACACGCTGCTGGCAACAGACTGGCGGCTGGTGCTCGGCGCGCTGTTCCTCGGCGTGGCGTGCTCCTCGGGCGGCTATTTCGGATACAATTACGTGCTCGGAAAGGCGAAAGACCCGGCGATCGCCGGCAATGTGGTGCAGAGCCTCATCACGGTCATCGGCGTGACGGCGGGCGTCATGCTGCGCGGCGACGCGGCGGGGCTTAATACCGTCATCGGCGTGGCAGTCACCCTGACAGGCGTGATCATCTCAAGCCGGGCAGAATAGCGATCCCCTCAAACCGGGCGGAAGAATCGCACCGCGCAAAGCAAGTCTTTATAAGAATAAGAAGGAGAATCAACATGGGATTCTGGGATTTCAGCAAACCGGTCGATATCAACAGCAAGCTCGCACAGGCGCGCGCCATGGAAAACGCGGTCATCATCGATGTCCGCGAGCCGCGCGAGTATGAGTACGGCCACATTCCGGGAGCAGTCAATCTGCCGGTGAACAGCGTCGGCACGATCCGGACCGCGCTGGACGGCTGGCTCATCAAGGGGCATGAATCGCAGACACCGCTGTTTCTGTACTGTGTCAGCGGGGCCCGCAGCCGGAAGGCGGCCGGCCTTCTGAAAGCGATCGGCTTCCAGATGGTCGAGAACATGGGCGGCACCAACCGCTACACAGGACAGTTCGAGAAGGGCCCGATGCCGGCGGCGCCCGCTGCATCCGGAACCGCAAAGCCGGAAACAGAAACCGCAATGGCCGGCGAACCGCAGCCGGCAGCGGCGCCGGGACTCGACGATCTCGAAGGTCCGGTCACAGATCCGCGTGCCGACGCGCTCACAGCCGAAGCGGTCGCCGAACTCGAAGGCGGCAATGTGGAAGTCAGGCGGTTTGACAGCGAAGACGCGGCAAAGGTCTACCTCATGGGCAGGATCAGCAGTCAGCTGGATATGCAGCGCGGGCTTCTTCTGTTCAACCCGAAAGGGCAGGCAGCGGACGGTCCCGGCGCGCAGATCATCCTGGTCGGCGGCGGGCAGGATGAGAATCGGTGACGGCTGTGAAAGAACCGGCAGCGGCGTCGGAAACACAGTAAAAAACTGAAGAAAAGAGAACGCACGGCATCGAGTTTTTCCCGTTGCCGTGTTTTTTCATGAAAATGTGAAAAAGGCCTTAAAAAAGGGTTTGACAAGGCAAATACAGCATGGTAGTATTGGTCTTGCATAAATATTCATTTTGTCGAAAATATATGAGAATCGACGCAGAGAAGCCCGCATGGGAATACGGACAGCCCGGCAAAGCGATTCTCCTCCGGCAGATGAAAGCAGGAATCGTTATTCATAATCGCAAAGGATATCAAAAAGAAAGAGGCAATCAAATGAAAAAGAATGTACTGATCATCATGATGGCACTCGTCCTCGCATTCGCCATGACCGCGTGCGGCGGCGGCAGCGACGACGGCGGCGAAGCTTCCGCAGCGGGTGAAGCGACAAGCCTGACCGCTGAAGAGGGCGTCCTCCACATGGCAACGAATGCGACCTTCCCGCCCTATGAGAATGTTTCCGACGACGGCGGATTTGAAGGCATCGATATCGACATCGCACAGGCGATCGCAGACGAGCTCGGTCTGGAACTGGTCGTTGACGACATGGACTTCTCCTCCATCCTGACAGCGGTCCAGGGCGGCAAGGCGGATATCGCCATGGCCGGCATGACCGTCACGGACGAGAGAAAAGAGAGCGTTGACTTCACCGTTCCTTACACGACGGCTGTGCAGGTCGTCATTGTTCCCGAAGACAGCCCCATCAAGACCATCGATGATCTGGCCAATGCCAGCATGATCGGCTGCCAGGAAGGCACCACCGGCTACCTCTATTGCTCCGCTCCGCCGGAAGAAGACGGCTACGGTGAAGATCATGTCACCGCATACACCAGCGGCCCGGTCGCAGTCCAGGCACTGGTTGCCGGCAAGGTTGACGCCGTCGTCATCGACCAGGAGCCCGCAAAGCAGTATGTCGCCGCAAACCCCGGTCTGAAGATCCTCGAAACGGAGTTCGCTGTCGAAGAGTATGCGATCGGTATCTCCAAGGACAACCCGGAACTGTACGAAGCGGTCAACACCGCACTGCAGAAGCTGATCGATGACGGCACTGTTCAGGGCATCATCGAAAAGTACATCAACACGGAAGAGTAATCCTCTGTGGCGATCGGCAGCAATTAGCCCTATCAAGTCTTGTGAAAGCGAGGCGGCGCTTCGGCAGCCGCCCCGTTTTTCCACGTTAAGGAATCGCCGTGCCGGCAGGGCCGGCAAGCGGAGCGATTCCGGAAAATAGAGAGAACAGATATGACGCTGAAAGAACAATTTGTAGTCAGTTTCTTAGAAAACGACCGCTGGCTGCTCCTCCTGAACGGCCTGCGCATCTCGTTCACCGTCATGATCGGCGCACTGCTCCTTGGTATCATCATCGGCATCTTCGTCGCGGTCATCCGCACGAGTTATGACCAGCAGCGCCAGGGCAAAAAGAAGAGCTGGTGGCTTGCCATCCTCAACGCCATCATGAAGGTCTACATCACCGTGATCCGCGGCACCCCGATGATGGTCCAGCTGCTGATCATGGGCTTCGTCGTGTTCGCGGCGAGCCGCAATCTCGTGATGATCGCCATCCTGACCCTCGGCATCAACTCCGGCGCCTACGTCAGCGAGACCATCCGGTCCGGCATCATGTCCATCGACCCCGGTCAGATGGAGGCCGGCCGCTCCCTCGGCATGAAGTACCCGACCGTCATGAAGGACATCATCATCCCGCAGGCGATCAAGAACATCCTGCCGGCACTCGGCAACGAGATGATCACACTTTTCAAAGACACGTCCCTTGTGACCGTCATCGGTCTTGCGGACATCACGAAAGTCGCCATCCAGATCCAGGCAAAGACCTACCAGGCGCTCATGCCGCTCGTCGGCATCGCGCTCGTGTACTTGTTCTGCGTCCTGATCATGACCTGGCTGCTCGGCAAACTGGAAAGGAGGCTGCGCAAGAGTGACAGACGATAAGAAAGCAGTGGCGGTACAGAACGCCGCACCGGCTGCGGCAGGCGGCCATCTCATCGAAGTGCAGAATCTGCACAAGACCTTCGGGGACAACCACGTCCTGAAGGGGATCGACAACTACATCGCGCAGGGCGAAAAAGTGGTCGTCATGGGTCCGTCCGGATCGGGCAAGTCCACTTACCTGCGCTGTCTCAATCTGCTCGAATCGCCCGACCCCGGCAGCCACATCTGGTTTGACGGACAGGAGCTGACGAGCGACAAGATCGATATCAACAAGACCAGGGAACACATGGGCATGGTCTTCCAGCACTTCAACCTGTTCCCGAACATGACCGTCCGCAGGAACATCACACTGGCGCCGCTGCGCACCGGCCTGATGAAGGCGGATGAAGCCAATGAAGAGGCGGAGCGCCTCCTGACCCGCGTCGGTCTGCTGGACAAAGCGGACGCGTACCCGTCCTCCCTCTCCGGCGGCCAGAAACAGCGCATTGCCATCGTACGCGCGCTGGCGATGCACCCGAAGGTCATGCTTTTCGACGAGCCGACCTCCGCGCTCGACCCCGAGATGGTCGGCGAAGTCCTCGAAGTCATGAAGGAACTCGCGGACGATGGCATGACCATGGCGATCGTCACCCACGAGATGGGGTTCGCGAAAGAAGTTGCGAGCCGCGTCCTGTTCATGGCGGACGGCATCATCATGGAGGAGGGCACGCCCGAAAAGATCTTCGGCGCACCGGAAAGCCCGCGTCTGCAGGACTTCCTGTCGAAGGTGCTGTAGCACGGCACCGTCCGGCGGACAGCGGATCAAAAGAGACCGGACATGAAGATAAAACAGAGCAGCTGCGACCGCCCGGCCGCGGCTGTTTTTTTATCGGGAGCTTGCAAATCGCAAGATGACAGAATCATCTATTACACAACAAGTATTAGCAACCTTCATTTGTCTGAAAAATGCATATGTCAAATACGCAAAAAGCGCAGATAATCAACAAATATTAGTTGATTTTGAGCACTTGAAAATGTAGACACCAGTCAAATTCCGTGATACATTTATGCTAGTTTAATATATGTATCAAAGCGCATTGTATATGCGGGCAGATCGGAAGATCTGCACCCGCTGACAGGCGCCAATGTTATACCATTCTCGTAGAGAGGAGAGGCATCATGAAGAAGCACAAGTCGAGAAGTCTGGCGTTACTGCTGGCAGTCGCGATGGTCTTCCAGTTCTGCATCTTTTCCTCGCAAAGCGCGTGGGCCGGCGCGGCCGATGTGAGTGCGGCGGCGCAGACGCAGGACGTGCAGGAAACCCCGGCGCAGGAGGATGCGGAACAGCCCGCGGAGGAACAACCCGCGGATGTTGACGCACCTGCAGAGGAAGAACCTGCGGAGGAGGTATCCCCCGGCGATGAGGGCGGCGCACCCGCCGAAGAGCCGGCGGCCATAGACGGGGAAACGCCCGCGGAAGAACCCGCGGATGTTGACGCGCCTGCAGATGAATCTGCGCAGCCCGCAGAGCAGCCCGCAGAAGACGCCGCCAAAGAAGACACGGAGAATAAAGACATGCCTGCGCGGACGCTGGCCGGCTATGCGGACGGCGTGAACGTCTTTGTGACCGCGGAGGAAGGAACCTTCGACAAGGATGTCAAGATGGTCGTCAAGAAGGTCGGCAAGGCGGACACCGAGAAAGCCCTGAACGCGGCGGACAAAGTGATCGACGATACGATCTACACGATCAAGGCGGTCGACATCACGTTCGTTAACAAGGACGGCAAGGAAGTCCAGCCGGCCAAGCAGGTCAAGGTTGACCTGCGCTCCGCTGTGCAGGACGAGAACGCCACCCGCGAAGTCGTCCACATCCAGGACAACGGCAAAGCCGAGGTTATGGACGATGTCGAGTTCGGTACCAAGAAAGCCGTCTTCGAAGCGGACCACTTCTCTATCTACGCGATCGTGGAGACCGGCACGGATGCCAGAGTCAAGGTCATCTTTAAAGGGCTGAACGACGAAGAGATCGACTCGATGTATGTCAAGAAGAACGACGACATGGATGTCGTTCTCTACGATCCCGGTGCCGGCGAGCTCCCTGACGGCGTATACTTCCGTGGCTGGACGACAGATCCGGATTACACGCCTGCGACAGAAGCCAAGACGATCGAACAAGTCCGGACAGAAGTAGCCGCCCAGCTTCCGCCTACAACAGACGGAAAAGAAATCACTTACTACGCGATGCTGTTCAAGGATTACCGCATCACCTATCTGGACGAGAACAATATCTCCCTCGGCCAGGAAGAGGTCACCTTCCGTGCAGATGCGACATCTGATGAGCAGCCGTACACAGTGAATATGGCCTACACCGTTCAGAATGACACCCATCATTTCGAAGGTTGGAACGTAAAAGAAGGTTCCAGTAATATCGTTAACTATGAGACTGATAAAGCCTATCAGAATAAGGAGACTATCACGATCACCGGTGATGTCACGTTCAGTGTCAACGCACCGGAAGGGCATTGGTTTATCTTCGATGAGAACGGTAAAGGCGCCACCTACACCGCGCCGCAGTTTATACATAAAAATAAAACGCCGACTCCCCCGAATGAAAACAACATGATCCGTAACGGTTACACCTTCGGCGGCTGGTACGCCGACAAAGCAACCGCGGACCAGACTTCCGGCGGTGATGAGTATGACTTCAACCAGACACTGACTGACAAGACGACGGTCTATGCGCGCTGGATCCCGAACACAACCGCACCGTACACCATCATCATCTGGAAACAGAACCTGGACGCCGATGGGTATGATTTTGAAAAGGCGATTACAGTTGAAAATGCTACGGTTGGATCAAATATTAATGTAGTTACTGGCACGAGTGGAGATCAAAATGCCAGAATTAATGGAACAAACTACGGCTGGAAAGGCTTCCATTATTCATCCAATGATCAGGCCGGGAAGAAAGTTGCGACAGAAGGCAATACAGTAGTCAATGTTTATTATGACAGAAACGAATACACACTCACTTTTGTTGATGATAGCAGTCAGGCCAGCATCACATACCGTCGAGGCAACAATAACCAAACCCGTACTGCGAACATCGGAAACCAAGATACCGATTCTAACCATGTTTCCGCTTATGAATCTA
>JAILFI010000221.1 GCA_024697655.1 Clostridiales bacterium | reverse complement strand
GGCATTCCGCCTTCGATTTCGCAGAACGCCTTCAGGATCTTCATCCCTACGCCGCCGCTCTTTTCCGGGTGGAACTGGCAGCCGTAAACGTTGCCTTTTGCCACCGCTGCCGTCAGGCGCGCACCGTATTCTGTATCGGCGATAGTCGATGCTTCGCACCCAGCCGCGTAGAAGGAGTGGACGAAATAAACGTAGTCACCCTCGTTGATGTATTTGAACAGCTTGTCAGGCGCTCCCGTCTCACTGTTTTTTACCAGCCTCAGCGCATTCCAGCCGATGTGCGGAATCTTGTAGCCCGCGGGAACGGCGTCCGCAATGGGAACGACCTGTCCCGGAACGAGACGCAGCCCTTCGTGCTCACCGTATTCAAAGCTCTTTTCGAAGAGCAGCTGCATGCCGAGGCAGATGCCCATGAGCGGCTTGCCCGCCTCTGCCTGCTCCACCACGATATCGGCCATGCCTGTCTGTCGCAGTTTGTCCGCCGCATCGGCGAAGGCGCCGACTCCCGGCAGGATGATCCTGTCCGCGGCCCGGATCTTGTCCACGTCGGCGGTCACCTCTGCCGCCTCGCCCAGATATGCCAGCGAGCTCTGCAGGGAAAAGAGATTCCCCACGCCGTAGTCAATGATCGCAATCACTATAACACCCCTTTCGTCGAAGGCACTTCATCAGCGAAAGCCTCTTCTATCTTCACCGCTTCACGAATGGCTCTGGCGGCCGACTTGAACACGCCCTCGATGATGTGGTGCGAGTGCTTGCCGTCCAGCTTCCTGATGTGCAGCGTGCAGTCCGCATTCCGCGCGAAAGCCTGCCAGAACTCCTCGGTCAGTTCCGTGTCGAAAGTTCCGATCTTCTCGGCCGGCACATCCGCCTTGTAGCAGAGAAAGCTCCTGCCCGAAAAATCGATGGCGGTCAGAATCAGCGCCTCATCCATCGGGATGATCGAGAGGCCGTATCTGACGATGCCCTTCTTTTCTCCAAGAGCCTTCGCAAAGGCCTGCCCCAGCGCGATTCCCACATCCTCCGTCAGGTGATGAGAGTCGACCCACAGGTCCCCTTCCGCCTGTACAGTCAGATCGAATCTGCCGTGTCTGGCAAAAAGCTCCAGCATGTGATCGAGAAACCCTTCTCCCGTCTTGATGTCGCTCTTGCCTTTGCCGTCGAGCTCCAGGCTGAGCCGGATATCGGTCTCTGCGGTTTTTCTGTTGATCTGCGCGCCTCTCATTTGCGGCCTCCTTTGTTGATTACTTCTTCCAATGTTTCCAGGAACGTCTCCATCTGGTCCATGCTGCCGATGGTCACTCTGTTATACTGACGGATGCGCTCCTTCGTGAAATGACGTACCAGAACGCCCTTTGCTTTCAGGGCTTCGTAAATATATTCCCCATCGAGTACGGGATGTTTCATGAATATGAAATTGGCAGTCGAATCGGTCAGTTCGAAGCCAAGCCTTTGCAGTTCTCTGCTCGTAAATTCTCTGTTCGCCGCGACTGCGTCGCAGTTCGCCTGTGTGTTTTCTTCGCTGTCCAATACGCCGATGGCGGCTGCCATGGCCATGGCGCCCACGTTGTACGGATTCGTGGAGTTGCGCAGGGTGTTCAGATCCCGGATCAACTCTCGACAGGCGATCCCGTATCCCAGTCTCGCGCCGGCAAGCGATCTGGACTTGGACATGGTCTGTACGATCAGCACGTTGTCGTATTTGCGGACCAGATCGACGCAGCTCTCCGCGCCAAAATCCACATAGGCTTCATCGATGACCACCACGTTATCTGGATTGCGCCTGACGATCTCCTCGATCTGCGCCCTGCCCAGCGCCACGCCCGTGTGAGCGTTTGGGTTAGCGATGAACAAAGTACCGCCCGCGCCATAGTAATCCGCCGGGTCGATGCGAAAGTCCTCTCCGAGCGGAATCTCCACAAACGGGATTCGGTTCGCCTGCGCGAAGACCGGATAGAACCCGTAAGTGATGTCCGGAAACACTGCCGGCGTATTCTCATCGCAAAAGCCCATGAAGGCGAAGTTCAAAATCTCGTCGGAGCCGTTGCCCACGATGACGTTGTCCGGGGATACGCCGTATCTCTCCGCCAGCTTTGCTCTCAGCACCCCCGCATCCGGATCCGGATAGAGCTGCAGCCGGCCGGCCGCTTCCGCGGCGCGCCGCACCGCTTCATCCGGCGGCGGGAATGGCGACTCGTTGGTATTGAGTTTTACGTATTGCTGGTCCTGCGGCTGTTCGCCCGGTTCATATGGCGTCAGCCCGACATATTGTGCGCTGAAAAATCTGCTCATTTCTCCTGTTATCTTTCTTGTAAATTACTTCTTGAATCGAATTGTGACGCTTCTGCCGTGGCCCGTCAGGCCTTCCTTCCTCGCGAAGGTGTCGATCTTGCCGGCCACCTTTTCAAGCGCCTCCTTCGTGTAATATGTAAACTGTGTTTTCTTGACGAAATCATCTACGGACAGCGGGCTCGAAAACCTTGCCGTTCCGCTGGTCGGAAGCGTATGGTTCGGTCCCGCGAAATAGTCTCCCAAAGCTTCTGGGCAGTTCTTGCCCAGAAATACGGATCCCGCGTTTCTGACCTTCTCCAGATATTTGAGCGGTTCGTCCATACAAAGCTCCAGATGCTCTGGTGCG
>JAILFI010000174.1 GCA_024697655.1 Clostridiales bacterium | reverse complement strand
TGTATTTTTCTTATAATTCATTCATTAACCTAAACCAATTTTTTTTGTATGAAAAAGTGTATTAAACTCTTTTCAGCAGCGCTCATCGCGTTGGCATCGTTTGTGCCTGCTCAGGCTATGGAAATGACCGTGTTTAACGGCACTGCCACCAATGAGTACATTCCCGTGCGCAGCTACTATTATGACACCCAGAACTACCAGTCGCAGTTCATCCTGCCTGCCGATCAGTTCTATGCTTTGCAGGGTGCCGAAATCAGCGCTATCAAGTTCTACATCGCTACTGAAGGTGGCAACCTGATGTCCGGCGGCAAGCTCTCCGTTACCATCGGCACAACCGACAGAACCGATTATTCTGGCTATTCAGCTTCCTATGTTGAGGATGTCACCGAGGTCGCTCAAATCACCATGACACCTGGCGAGACCGAGGTCGTTGTTAACTTCACCGAGCCCTGGACCTATCAGGGTGGCAATATTGTGATTGGTACTAAAGTGATTGAAACTGGTAATGCTCCTCACGTCTTCTTCTATGGTGAGACCTCTACAGTTCAAAACGCTGCCTATGGCAGTGCTTACATCACATCCCTTGGCTTCTGCCCCAAGACCACGTTCGTTTATGAGGGTGGTGTACAAGACATGGCCATGCTCGATGCCGAGGAAATCGCCTTTGGCACTGCCTATCTGGGCAACGAGGTGACCAAGACCATCACGCTCACCAACTTTGGCCAGAATGCCTTCACTCCCGTGCTGGGCACCCTGCAGGCTCCCTTCACCCTCGAGGCTAATCCTGTCGAGCTCGCTTCTGGCGAATCGATGCAGATTGCCGTGACGTTCAGTGCCAACGAGGTGGGCGAGTACACTCAGACCCTGACCATCGACTGCGGCGCTGCCGGTCAGTTCAATGTTCCCGTCACCGCTGTAGCCGCCGAGGCTCCTGCCGAGATCCTTGTTTGCGAGGGCAATGCAACCAACAGCCACGCTCCTGTTTATGGCTACTACTATGATGAGACCTTCCAGACTCAGATGATTTATCCTGCCGATGAGCTGGCTGCACTGGCTGGCAAGAAGATCACCTCGGTTGCCTTCCACGCTACTTCCAATTTGAAGTACCAGGGTGGTAAGATCCAGTTGTCATTCAAGCCGGTTGACGTTGATCGTTTCGACGAGTATGTGCTGCTCGACGGCTTCACTGTAATGGCTACTGTTGTTCCCAACGCCGACGACACCGAGCTCGTCTTCACCTTGGATGAGCCCTATGAGTATGCTGGTGGTAACCTCGCTATTGAGTGCAAGCTCATTGAGAAAGGCAGCAACTATCCCAATGTTTCTTACTATGGCAAGACCATGGGCTACAATGCCAGCCTCACTTTCTACGGCAACAGCAACTCAAGCACGATGGCCAACTTCCTGCCCATGGCTACCTTCGGCTATGTGAAGGAAGACACTCCCGAGCCCCAGGGCATTCGTGGCGACGTGAACAACGACACTTTTGTCACCATCGACGATGTGACTGCGCTCATCAACTACCTGTTGACCGATGTTGCCGACGGACTGAACCTGCAGAACGCTAACTGCAACCAGGACGAGGCTATCACGATCGACGATGTTACCAAGCTCATCAACTTCTTGTTGACCGACCAGTGGTAATTCTCAATCTGTTTGAATAATAGTGGAGGCGCCTCGTCATCGGGGTGCCTCCGTTTTTTAAAAGGGTAATGGAACTCATCGTGGGCCTGACATGGTAACGACCCTCAAAAAGAAATATGACCCGTTGTTGAAATATTTGTTTGGATAATCTTGCTTTATCCAATTATTAGGCCTACCTTTGGGCCATGAAATGTTACTGATGCTGAAAGCTTTTCATTTCAGCCGATGAATAAGAATTTGTTTTATTAACTTTTAATTTCCAATTCGATTATTTTATGAAGAAATTTTTAACTTTAATCACTGTGGCCGCTATGGCTTTTGCCGCACAGGCCAATGAATGGACTGCTGCCGATGGCACCAATCTTGCTGAGTATGCTTCCGTCTATCCTTACCACAATGCCATGACCCCGCAAAACCAGATGTAGTATCCCGCTGATGAATCTGGTATGACCGCTGGTGCCGAGATCACTGCTATGAAGTTCTATCCTAGTACCATAGACTTGGTG
>JAILFI010000160.1 GCA_024697655.1 Clostridiales bacterium | reverse complement strand
GACGGGATGCTGCGGGAGCGATTCCGCCCGTACCCTGTCCCGCATGCGGAGATCCTGCTCGACACGAGCGCGTCGATCGACGCGGAACTGCTGCGGACGTTCGTGCGCGGGGTCAAGGGGCTGCTGGCGGAGGACGCCGTCGTGCGGGTCGGCTGTTTCGACACGAAGTTTTACGGCTGGCAGGATGTGCGCACTGAACAGGACATTCAGAATTTAGAACTCAAGGGAGCAGGAGGCACGGATTTTGAGACCGCGATCCATGCCTTTACCGGGGATGCCGAGACGCGTATTATCTTCACGGACGGGTACGCCGAGATGCCTCCCGACCGCTGCGATGCCATCTGGCTCGTGTACAGCAGCACGCCGATCCACCCGGTGGGCGGCCGCGTCATCTATGTAGAAAAACCGGAGGAGACCGAACACGATGAAATCGATTTTCTTATCACATAAACAAGTTTTTGAGAGTCCTTTGCCGCTGTTCCGTGCGGCAGGGCAGACATGCGCAGCGACCGATCTGGCGCTGTTGACGGTGCCGGACGACGGCTTCGCGCTGCACGACGGGGACATCAACTGGTATCTGGCGGACGGCGCCTGCGTGGACCGTGGGGGCCGCGATGAAGCGTGCAATGTGATGGCGGTGCGCCCGGTGTTCCGCCTGGAGCCCGGCGAGGAATCGCTTCTCCGCAACGTCCGTGAGGCTGGCGGCATCGCCGCGGCGGAGTTCGGTTCGTACCCGATGACGATCCTCGATCCGTCGCTGCGGGAGATGGCCGAAAAAGCCTATGAGGACGGGTCCCTGCCGGCGACGGAACTGACGTACACGATCGCGGGCGAAACACTGCCGGCTTACCGGCTCGGCGCCAAACTGATCGTCCGGGTGGCGGCGAGCGAGGACAACACAGTTGGCTACGTGCAGCTGTCCGATGGAACGGCGCTGGCTGCGGGGAGCGAAGTGTTCCTCGAAGTGCGGCCGGTCCGCTGGTATTTTGACACAGCCAATCATCTTCTGATCGGCGGACGGGCGCTGTTCGCGGGCATGGACCGCGGCGAAGCGGCCACGTATCTGGCAGAGCGATTCTTCGAAGAACTCACCGCCGAAGACAAACTGCAGGCGGCGCAAAATGCCGCAGAGAAAGGCCCGTTCCGCGTCGAGGCACACGACGAACTAGCCCTCATCCGCGCCTATGTGGAGGCGGACATCCCGGTCTTCATCCACGGCCTTGCGGGCGACGGCAAGAGCGACCGCATCCGGCAGATCGATCCGCAGGCGCTCGACATCGAGCTCGTCAACGAAACGCCGGAGACGATCAACGGCCGGGCGATCTACAATGAAACAAAAGATGAGATCATCGACGTCAAGCCGACATGGCTCGTGAAGATGGAGCGTCTCTGTGAAGACGGCGAAACGCACATCCTTTTCTTCGATGAGCTGACGAATGCGACCAAGCAGACCCAGTCGGTCATCTTCAAGATCGTGCTGGAGCGCGTCGTCAACAACCGCTGGCCGCTGCCGCCGAACGCGCGCATCGTGGCCGCGGGCAATGACCGCAGCGAGTCGACGGTCTCGCACGATCTGGCGGAGCCGCTGTTCGGGCGGTTCGCACATATCTATATCCGCACGACGGTCGAGAACTGGATGCTGTGGGCGGTCAGCAAGGGCATCAATCCTTACGTGATGGAGTTCCTTGCGAACAACGATCTGTATCTGCGCACCGCGTATACCGGCACGGAAGGCTACGCGGATCCGCGGCGCTGGGAGATGGTCTCGCGGGTGCTGGACCACTCCGGCAACGATTTCGCGCTGCTCGAGCCGATCGTGGGGCACGAAACGGCGGAGGCATTCGTCCGGTTCTTCCAGGCGCAGGAAGAACTTGCGGAGATCGGCGATTATACCGACGAAGAACTGTCGCATTTCACGATTGCACGGCGGTATCAGCTGGCGCAGCACTGCCTCTATGCATCCTCGTCAAAACCGGAGGAGGCGCGGGCACTTGTCGCGCGGCTCGGAGCGGAGTACCTGGCGTGGTACGACTACGTGCTCGCGCGCAAGAAGGGACTGTGAGCCTGGCGGCGGGGTTTTGCAACGGCTGGAAGGGCCTGCAGCGCGCAGTTGCAACTGCTGGTTGCGGGATTTCCAAGCGGACTTGATAGCCTGCAACCGCATAGAGAAGTAAGATCGAGACAAGAAAAGGGCAGAGCCGTAAGGCGATTCGGAGTGCCGGGCAGGCACCGGAGTATTCGCGGGATGTCGGGTCACCGGCAGGCGGCAAAAGCAGGAATCAGAAAACGCGCGCAGGGAGCGATTCCTCGAAGCCCGGAGGGAGCAAACAATGATCTTAGCAGACAAAATCATCGAACTGAGAAAGAAAAACGGCTGGTCCCAGGAGGACCTCGCAGAGAAGATGGACGTCAGCAGACAGTCGATCTCCAAGTGGGAAGG
>JAILFI010000115.1 GCA_024697655.1 Clostridiales bacterium | reverse complement strand
GATGCTGTCCGCCGTCAAGGACATGGACTTCAGCGAAGATATGGCCGACGCCGTGGCGGGTTTCCTCGCCCTCATCATGATGCCTTTCACGTATTCGATCGCCAACGGCATCATGTTCGGTATCCTGGCACACGTGATCATTCGTATCTGCCAGAAGCGCGCAAGAGAAGTGCATCCGGTCATGTGGATCAGCGCGGCGCTGTTCGTCCTGCGCATCCTGACGCTGATCTTCCCGGTCACCTTCAGCGCATAAAGAGCGATTCCGGAGACTGGATCTCCGGCGAATATATAACAACCTTACACAAAAGGAGTCTACTATGCTGTATCACGAAATGACGATCGCGGGGCTCAAGCGCCGGCTGCCCCTTTTCCCGGTCAGCGAGGATCTTTCCATCGCGGCATTCATCATGCTCGGCGATGTCGAGATCAACGAAGCGGCGGCGAAAGAACTGCTGGCGAAAGCTCCGGCATTCGATATCATCCTGACCGCGGAAGCCAAGAGCATCCCGCTGGCGCATGAGATGGCCAAGCTCGCCGGCCAGAATGAATACATCGTCGCCCGCAAAGGGCTGAAGGTGTATATGGAGGATCCGCTCGTCGTATCGGTCGAGTCCATCACCACCGCATATGAGCAGCACCTGTACCTGGGCAAGAGCGACGTCGAAAAGATGCGCGGCAAACGCGTCCTGGTCCTCGACGACGTCATCAGCACCGGCGCGTCCCTCAATGCGATCGAAGCGCTGGCTGCACAGGCAGGCGCCAACATCGTCGCCAAGATGGCCGTCCTCGCGGAGGGCGACGCCATGGACCGCGGCGACATCATCGCGCTGGACAAACTGCCCGTCTTCAACCCCGACGGGACCATCAAGGAATAAGGAGACGCTTCTATGAGTGCAGATAAGAAAGGGCTCAAAGCCCTGCAGAACGGCAGCGACATCCGCGGTGTCGCGATCCCCGGCGTTTCCGGCGACGCCAATCTGCTGCGCACCGAGGCCGAATCGCTGACGCAGGGGTACCTGCGCTGGCTGAGCGAAAAGACCGGCAAACCCGTCGAATCGCTCTCCGTTGCCGTCGGCTGCGACAGCCGCCTCTCCGGCCCGTACCTCAAGCAGATCATCCTCGTGACGCTGTCCGTCAACGATGTGACTTTCTTCGACTGCGGACTGGCAAGCACGCCGGCCATGTTCATGGCGACCAAGTTCAACAGCTTCCACTGTGACGGCGCCGTCATGATCACCGCCAGCCACCTGCCGTACGAACGGAACGGGTTCAAGTACTTCGACGCGGAAGGCGGTCTGCAGAAAGCCGACATCGCGAAGATCATCGAATACGCGGAGGACTCGCTTCCCAAAGAAACAGAAGAAAAAGCCGCCGCGCGCAAAGCGCAGGAAGAAGCGGCCATGCTCTCGGCCGTCGCCGCGATGAAGGAAAAACTGGCGCACATGCCAGGACCGGATGCTTACAAAGACGATTCGCCGGGACTTGCCGCAGCGAAAGAAGACGCCAAACGTGACGCGAAGATCAACGGCAGCATCACCGCCCGTTCGCAGATCGAGCGGGACCGCCCGATCTTTGCGCAGGCGGAACTCGGCGCGTATATCCCGGATCTGATGGAGACCTACGCCGCCCATCTGCGCGGCTTGATCACGGACGGCGTCTGCAAAGGCGCGCCGGACGCGGACGCGGAATACCCGCTGTCCGGCCTTACGGTCGCAGTAGATGCCGGCAACGGCGCCGGCGGGTTCTATGCGTCCGAAGTCCTCGAGCCGCTCGGCGCGGATGTCAGTGCCAGCCGCTATGCGGACCCGGACGGCAGTTTCCCCAATCACGCCCCCAATCCCGAAAATGCCGAAGCGGTTGAAGCGCTGCGGGACGCGGTCCTCGGCGGCAAGTGCGATCTGGGGATCATCTTCGACACCGATGTGGACCGCTCGGCGGCGGTCACCGGCGCAGGCAGAGAGGTCGCCCGCAACGGCATCGTCGCGCTGGCCGCCCTGCTCGTCGCGGATGCGCATCCCGGCAGCACGGTCGTCACGGACAGCATCACGAGCACGCAGCTCACGAAGTTCCTCGAAGGTACGCTCGGTCTGAAACACCTACGCTACATGCGCGGTTACAAGAACGTCATCAACAAAGCGCAGGAACTTACCCGCCGGGGCATCGACTGCCCGCTCGCGATCGAGACTTCCGGGCATGCCGCGCTCGCGGAGAACTATTTCCTCGACGACGGTGCGTATCTGGCAACGAAGATCGTCATCAAGGCGGCGCTCCTCAAGAAGGCGGGCAGCGATCTGGACGCGCTGCTGGCGGATCTCGAAGAACCCGCCGAGGCCAGAGAGGTCAGGATGCCGATCACCGCGGAGGACTTTGGCGCTTACGCGGATCAGATCCTGGATGATCTCAAGGCCTGGGCAGCCGGCGACAACAGCGCCGCGAGCCGCTCCATGCCGGCCTCCTTCGGACAGACTTTGTCCATGCGCCTTGTCACGCCCAACTACGAAGGCGTACGCATCGAATTCCTCGATGCAGCCGCAAGCGAACCGATGGGCTGGTGCCTGCTGCGCCGTTCGCTCCACGATCCGCTCATGCCTCTGAATATCGAGGCGGACCGGGAAGGCGGCAGCGAAGAGATCGCGGCTGTGCTGCGCCCGTTCTTCTTCCCCTACAGCGAGCTGGACAGCTCCGCTCTTTAACAGCAACGACCCGGCAGACAAGTGCGTCTGCCGGGTTTTTCGCAATGTGAAAGGAAAGAATCCATGTACAGCGATATCAGGAATTACGGCTATATCAGCGGCGATGAATCGCCGGAATTCGACCGGACGATCTACGCCCGCCCGGAGCAGGATCTGAGCGGCTACCCGCTCGGCATCATCACCCCGCACACCTGGTTCCCGCAGATGCCCGGCAATGTCGGCAACCCCTGGACATACGACTTCCCCGTGCGCTATCTCCGGTCGAAGGTCGAGATCCAGCAGCTCTTTGACGCCGACCCGGCCGCCATTGGGATGCTGCTCGATGAAGCCCGTCAACTGGAGAGCGAAGGCTGCCGAGCCATATCCGGCAACTGCGGGTACTACGCCAATTACCAGAAACAGCTGGCCGAAGCAGTCAGCGTACCGGTCGCCATGTCCTCCCTCCTGCAGGTCAACTGGATCAAGCCGACGCTGAAGGACGGGGAGAAAATCGGTGTCATCTGCGCATCCGGCAGTTCGTTCACCCCGGACCTGCTGCGCGCGACCGGTGTCGAAGATCCGGATGTTGTCGTCGTGGCAGGTCTTGAGGACAGCAGCGAATTCGGCCCGCTGGTCCGTCAGGTCCCGGGCGTCAATTACTACAACCCGAAGAAGCTCGGGGAAGAAGTCGCGGAAGCGGCACTGGGACTGATGAAAGAGCACGATCTGGGCGCGGTCCTGCTGGAGTGCTCCGATCTGCCGCCGTTCGCGCACATGGTGCAGGCTGCGACCAGTCTGCCGGTCTTCGACTTCACGACGCTGCATAATTGGCTGTACAATGCCGTGTGCCGCCGCCCGTTCACCGGATTCCTCTAAACAAACAGCCTCACGGCTGCGCGGTGATGTGGATAAAAGATGTGAATAAGAAAGGAATCTGCCATGTATAAGGATGTCAGGAACTATGGGTATATTACCGGTGATGAATCGCCGGATTTCGACCGGACGATCTATGCCCGCCCGGAGCAGAACCTGAGCGGCTACCCGCTCGGCATCATCACCCCGCCGATCTGGTACCCGGAGATGCCGGGCAATGTCGCCAACTGCTGGACCTACCGCTTTCCGGTCCGCTATCTGATCAGTGAAGTGGAAGTCGCCCAGCTGTTCGCGGCCGATCCGGACGCTGTCGAGCAACTCCTCGAATGCGCCCGGCAGCTCGAACGGGAAGGCTGCCGTGCCATCTCAGGCAACTGCGGATACTTCGCGAATTTCCAGCGCGAGATCGCCGCGGCGGTCGATGTTCCCGTGGCGATGTCTTCCCTGCTGCAAGTCAACTGGATCAAACCGCTCCTCAAGCCGTCTGAAAAGATCGGCGTCATCTGCGCTTCCTCCCAGGCGTTCACCGATGAGCTTCTGTATCACGTCGGCGTGGAGGATCCCTCCTGTGTCGCCGTAGCGGGGCTTGAAAACACGCAGGCGTTCGGCAAACTGGTCGGTCAGGATAAAGGCATCCATTCCTATAATCCGAAAAAGCTCGGCGAAGAGATCGCCGAAGCCGCGCTTGGACTGATGAAAGAGAATGACATCGGCGCGATCCTCTTTGAGTGCTCGGATCTGCCGCCGTTTGCGCATATGGTACAGGCTGCCACGAACCTGCCGGTGTTCGACTTTACGACACTGCACAACTGGCTGGCAGGCGGTGTCTGCCGCCGCCCGTTCGCGGGGTTCCTCTAAAGAGCGGACAAAGCAGCCGGCAAACAGGCGCCATTGGGCAATCAAATAGACGGCCGCAGCCGTCTTTTTCTTATTTCTTTTGCATCAGCACGACCGCCAGGAACACCAGCCCCACGCCGATGAACTGCACCGGTGTCAGCACCTGATGAAGCGTCAGATACGCGACGAGCAGCGAGAACGGGATCTCCAGAGACTGTATGACAGCGGACCGGGCCGCGCCGACGATCTTCGTCCCCGCGAGCAGCAGGTACAGACAGAGGAGTTTTGTTACAACAGCCAGGTAAAGAAAGATCCCGAGGTCCGGAAGCGTCAGATGCGCAAACTCCGCGAACATACCGGGATAGACCAGGATGCTCAGGACCGCAGCGATATCGAGCACGAACGTGACCACCACCCGTCTGTCCAGGTCCGCCGGCACGAGCAGATCGAGCGACAGGGTGTACCCGCCGAGCGATGCCGCTGCCAGGAGCGCGAACAGAATACCTGTAACGGACAGTTCCGCCAGCGGTGTCTGGAATACGTTGACCGCACAGAGGCAGCCAAAGATGCAGATGCCTGCCGCGACCCGCTGGATGTGCGGGACCGGCCGGATCTTTGTGAGCAGAAAGAAGATGCAGATGAGCACCGGAGACAGGTACAGAAGCGCCACCGCCACACCGACGTTCAGCGTGTGCACCGAAAAGAACAGCCCGATGCTCCCCACGAAGTTCAGTACGGCTGCGGGAACCAGTGCCTTCAAATGATGAACGCCCGTCCGGTAGACCCTTGCCGCCTGCCCCGTGACCAGATCGACCGCATTCATAAGCACCGCGGCGAGCACGAACAGCATCGTCACCGTACCGATCTGCGGCACCCCGTGATCCTGCAGGATCCGTGCGAACGGAGTCTGCCAGGCAACAAAGAACGCAAAGAGGACGAGCATCAGGATGCCCTTCCACTGCTTTGTCTCTTTCCGGGAATCGCTTGGCACGGCGGTTACTCTGTCCTTTCTTTCTTATTCCGGC
>JAILFI010000055.1 GCA_024697655.1 Clostridiales bacterium | reverse complement strand
GGTACCGCCGCCCCGGCGGCGGTACTCTATATATAGAATACACCAGGATGGTGAGAGAATGTTTAAAAAAAAGAAAAAGTATACTTAAAGTATGGAGGAGCGAAGGCCGGCAGGAGAAAAACTATACCAAAGGACGGTATGATGCACTGGAGCACTGTGATACGATAAAGTTGTACTTACAATTTTCCAGGGTCCGGGAAGGAGGCTTCATATGAAAAAGGATATCCTGATATCTGGCTTTGCGGTGGCGGCGGCATTGGCCCTGACGCTGAGCGGATGCGGAGGAGGAACGGAGACATCGCCCGCGGCCAGGGAGACTGCGGAACAGGAATCTGCAGGACAGGGCGCCCCGGGACAGGCGGGCAGCAGCGGAGGCCAGGAGTCCAAAGGGCCCTCTCCGGTCCATGTGTCCGCCGACGGGCTGACGGGCACCTGGATGTGCGACGCGGGCTATATAGTTACCATGAAACCGGCGGAGCAGTCCTATGTGCTGCGGACGGCGACCAAACGTTTCGGTGACGGACCGCTTGCCTGTGTTGAAGATGATCCGGAGGTCTCCGGTACTCTCACCTATCTTGATTATGAATATCAGATCATTTGCCAGGACGACGATACGCTCTGTTTCCGGATGACGGAGGAGAGCAGGGCGCGCTGCACCGAAGAGGTCGATACCCTGGACGATCTCATCTACCGCAGGGATGACTCCGCCGAGATACAGATGATCACGCTGGACCAGCTGCAGGGCGTCTGGAAAAATGAAAACGGTGTTGTGCTGGAAATCGAGGATGATGAGTTCGGCCTGGAGACCGAAGAGGACTACGAATACGGACCTCTGGTCAATCAAAACAATGGCGCCGGATGGTTCTTCACTGTCCCGTACACTGATCCCGATTCCGGGGAAACACGATCCTTTGATTACTACATTGCGGTGGATGATGAAAACTCCATCTGCCTCCAGCCCAGCCTGTTTGAGATCATGAATGTGGATCTGGTGCGGGAAGGGGCGGATACAGGTGCAGGCGCCGGTGCGGCGGCAGCCGCCGCTGCTGATGCATACGACAGTTCGCAGCTGCCTCCGGATTTTGATCCCTTCGCGGACCCGGGGCCATACCCGGACGAGCCGCAGAGCGAGGATATTTCTTCGGCTCCCTCCGCCGGCTGGGATTTTTCCGATGATCCTGTATCCAGCCTGGACTGGTACTACAAGGACGACGAGGGCTATCTTATTCTGTTCAGTTCCGAGGCGGAGCTATATCAGCTGCAGTCGCCGGAGGGCCGCGTGGGGGCCGGCATGTACCAGGTCATAGACGGCGGCCCGACGCGCAGTATCAATTATGACAACTGCTTTTATACTCTGGTCAAGCAGGATGATGAGGATACGATATTGCTCTCCCTGGAAGACGTGATGCCCGATGAGAATACGGACTCTCTGGACGGCCATGTCTTCAAAATAGATTTTGATGACATGACGATGAATCCGTACGGCCTCGCGGGCATGGACGGCGTCTGGCTCGACGGCAGCAGTTCTCTCTGTATCGATGCCGCTGCGGAGACATTCAACTATATACACGGCGGTTATTCCGGAGAGGGCAGCCTGTACAACGATGTGAACGGCATGGGCTGGTATATGACCTGGATGCGCGAGGATCTTGAAACCGAAGAATACACCGCGGTGGAGGTCTTCCCCGTCCTGAATCTGGCCGGTGATGAGCTGACGCTTTACACCAGGGACGGCTGGCTGTCAGAGCTGAAATTTACAAAGCAGTAAGAGGAGGACAAAATGAAAAAAAGCATCTTGCTTTCAAGTATCGCGACTGCAGTCGCGCTGGCATTGTCCCTGGTGGTGACAAGCTGCGGCGGCAGCTCGGAGACACAGCCCGCGGACAATGGCGGCCAGGAGACTGCAGGCGGCGGACAGGAGAACAACGGACAGGAAAACGGCGGACAGGACACGGACGATCTTGAGGATCTGCTGATGGCGCTGGATGGGCGCTATGTAAATGATGAGGGATATGGTCTGATCCTGGATTCCTTTTTGAACCTCTATTATCTCAGAACACCATCCGGCCGGATAGGCACAGGAAATTATGATGTCAGTTCAGCCCCGGACGCATACACCATCAGCTTTAATGGACTGACGTATGGCCTGGCTTCACAGGACGACGGTACTCTCCTCCTACAGCCGCTTGAGGAACCCTATGAAGAGAACATGGAGGTCCTGGGAGAACTTGTTTTCAGCAAAGATGATTTCTTCTATTTTGCCTTCCATCTTGAGCAGCTTGAAGGCGACTGGACAGCAGACGGGGCAACGCTCACCCTGGATGTCAATGCGAGGATATTCAAGTTCTCTTCCAGCAGCCAGGTAACTGAGGGCAACATTATCGACGATCAGGACGGCCGGGGCTGGTATTTGACCTGGCTCCGCTATGACGAACAAACGGAAGAACATGTGATCGATGATGTTTTTCTGGTGGTGGACGACGACGGCAGGCTGCATCTGGAATCGCCAGACCCTGAGCTTTCCTCTTATGTCTTCACGCAGGAGAGCACAGAGGCGGATATTCAAACAGATAATAACGTTGCCTATCTTCAGGGCACGGTGGAGAAAATGGGCTCCTGGATCGATGAAGTTGGAAACGTGATCCACTTCATGCCGGACGAAGAGCGGTATGTTCTTAAAACGGTCGATGAGCGGATCGGAACCGGCAAACTGACCTTTAACGACGGGATCCATACCTATGTGATCTCCTTCAATGGCGCAGACTTTGCCCTGGTCCTTGATGAGAATGATTTCGAAGTATTGTACTTCACCTGGATCGGCGGCGACATGGAAAGTGAAGCCGAGAACCTGGACGGGATCCGTTTCACCTATGATATGTTCGCGCGGGTGTATCCGGAATCGACCCTCCCCATATATGGTACATGGACGGATCATAAGGGCTTTACGCTCACCATCGACTATCCTTTTGAAGGGGAGGATATACACTACGAATATGTGAGCCTGGAAGGTTCAGGAAGCGGTACCCTCTGCAATGACGAGGACGGCAAGGGCTATTACATTCCCGATAATGGATCCCTCGGAAAGGCTTTCCTGATCTTCGGAAACATCGGTGATTCCCTCGTGGATTATTGTCTGAGTTTTGAGACGGATGATCCGGAATTCTCGACAGTGCTGCTGGAAGAGCTGAAAGAAGAGGAGGAAGAAGAGGTGTAAGAAGAGGAGTATGGGGCATACTCGGAATCCACGTAAAACCCTACCAATGGACGATGTCGGAATTCGAAAATGATGATACGATGAAACTGGCAGCTGATACAAAAATATATGGATCGGAGGCAATCAAAATGAAACCTTGGAAAAGAAACCTTTATATTATCCCTGTAGCAATTCTGTGTATGATGCTGTCCGCCTGCGCCTCTGAAAAAACCGAGACGGAACCGCCGCCTGAGGCAACAAAAGAAAGCTCTGCGGCCGCCGGCAAATCCTCGGAAGAAGAAAAAAAAGAGACGGAGACAGAAACAGCAGAAGAAAAAAAAGAGACGGAAGCGGAAAAAGCGGAAGTAAGCGACGGTCTGCCGACCGCGGATGATCCTCTGACGGAAATCATCAGTTTCCCGGGCAGTTTTTCGGCCGCGGAGATCGGATATCCGACCACCCTGACTCCTGTCGACGGGGATTTCCAGAACCTCCTGACCTTTAACGCGACCCTGCAGGAAGGTACGGATGACAAATTCTGCAACCTGATCTTTGCCTTCCTGCCCATCAACGGCTACGATGAGTACATGCAGAAGGGCGCCGGTTCCGCGAAGCCCTGCATGAAGCATATGCAGGATACCTTCATGAAGGTTCTGTATGGAGAGAAACTCATCAAATCCATCAGCTCCGATTTCAAGGACGGCGGCGATCACTACAGCATGGACAGTTTTATGTGGCTGGATGGCTCGGTCTTCGAGGGGGATCCGCCCCATCCCATCCGCGGCCGTCTGCAGACACGGTACTTCGGCCCCACCGGCTTTGCCCTGGTCACCGCGACCGTCGCGATCGAACCGCGCCTTCATGATTACTGCGAACTGACTGACCGAATGCTCGATTCCTGTACTTACACGGGAGGCTGGAACACCTCGCCGAAGGCAGTGCCGACAGCACCGGCAGCCGCGGCCGCTGCTGCAGCGAAACCCATCACGAGATCCAGCTCCGGCAGCTCCGGCAGTTCCGGCAGTTCCGGCGATATTTCTCAGCAGTCCGATTCCGGCGATTACGGCACGGCATATTACTGGTATGATGAAGACGGCGACGTATGGTTCTGGGATGGGTATGATAACGAATTCATCGGTTACGGAGGCGACTATTATATCGATGATGACGGACTGTGCTACGAATCGAACGACGCAGGATGGGATACGGATGATTATTACTACTATGATGACTATGATCCATGGTCCGATTCCGGTGATATGTACGATTATGAAGAATATGATGATTATGATCCATATTCTGATCCCGGTGACTATGGCACTCCGTACGTCTGGTACGACGAAGACGGCGACGTCTGGAGCTGGGACGGCTACGAGGACGAGTATATCGGCTCCGGCGACGACTACTATATAGAAGACGGCCAGTACTATGAGAACAATGACTATGATCCGTATTCTGACCCGGGTGACTACGGCGATTACTACGAGGACTACGACGGCGAGTACTACGACGACGAGTACTACGAAGATGAGTACTACGAAGAAGAGTACTACGAAGATGACTACGGCGACTACGAGGAGGAGTACTACGAAGAAGATTACGGCGATTACTACTAATTGAAGAAAAAATCAAGAAAAGAAAACACGCCCGCTGCGGAAATTCCGCGGCGGGCGTGTTTTTGGGATCCTGATGGATCAGTACAGTCTTTCGCTTGCGGGCTTGGTGAGATCCAGGCTGCGGATCACCTTGCGGAGCGGCAGGATGCTCTTCGCGTTGACGGAGAGTTCATCGATGCCCATGCGCAGGAAGGTCTCGGTGAGGGCCAGGTCTGCGCCCAGCTCGCCGCAGATGCCGACCCAGATGCCGTGTCTGTGGCCGGCGTCGATGGTCGCCTTGATGGCGCGCAGGACTGCCGGGTGATGGGTATCCAGGAAGCGGTCCAGCTTCGCGTTCTGACGGTCGATCGCCAGGGTGTACTGGGTCAGGTCATTGGTTCCGATGGAGAAGAAGTCGCACTCTTCTGCCAGCTCATCTGCGCAGAACACTGCTGCCGGGGTCTCGATCATGATACCGACTTCGATCTCGCCCATCTTGACGCCTTCCTTCTCGAGCTCCTTGCGGCACTCTTCGAGGGTGGCCTTGGCCTCCTTCAGCTCCCAGACGGAGATGACCATCGGGAACATGATAGCCAGGTTGCCGTATGCGGAAGCGCGGAGCAGGGCGCGGAGCTGCTTCTTGAAGAACTCATGTCTGGTGAGGCAGATACGGAGGGCGCGGAAGCCCAGAGCCGGATTGTCCTCGTGATCCAGCTTCATGTAGTCGATGGTCTTGTCTGCGCCGATGTCGCAGGTACGGATGACCACGGTCTTCGGAGCAAGGCTCTCAACTGCGAACTTGTAAGCCTGGAACTGCTCTTCCTCGGTCGGCTCCTGCTTGTTGTTCAGGTAGACGAACTCGGAACGGAACAGGCCGACGCCGCCGGCATCGTTCTGCTGAACTGCGCCGATGTCACTGGGTCCGCCGATGTTGGCATAGACCTTGATGGTGTGGCCGTCCAGGGTGGTGTTGGGCTTGCCCTTCAGTTCCTGCAGCAGGGCCAGCTTCGCCTGGTCAGCTTTCAGCTTCTCGCCCAGGGACTTCTGAAGATCCTCGGTGGGGTCGATGTATGCGCAGCTGTTGTAGCCGTCGATGATGCCCATCTTGCCGTCCCAGCTGTCATCGATCTCCTTGCACTGGATCAGTGCCGGGAGGTTCATGGAGCGGGCCAGGATCGCGGTGTGGGAGTTGCTGGAGCCTTCTCTGGTGATGATGCCGAGAAGCAGGCTCTTGTCCAGCTTGACGGTCTCGGAGGGAGCCAGGTCCTCAGCGACGAGGATGGCCGGCTCGGTGCCCTGCATGGAGTCGGTGTCGATCCCCATCAGGACGTCCAGAGTGGACTGCTTCAGGTCGACGATATCGGCGCTTCTCGCCTTGAAGTACTCATCGTCCATGGAAGCGAAGATCTCTGCCTGGTTCTTGAAGGCGACATCAACCGCGTACTCGGCGGTTCTCTTCTGCTTGGTAATGATCTCTCTCGCGGCATCGAGCAGGTCGTCGTCCTGCATCATCATCGCGTGGACCTCGAAGATGGCTGCGCTGTCTTCGCCAGCGGAGATCTTCGCCTTCTCGTAGAGGACCTGCTGCTGATCGATGACCTTCTCCACAGCGTCTTCGAAGCGCTGCAGCTCGGCGTCGACATCATTCACCAGTTCCAGGGAGATGTCGTGCTTCGGAGCCTTGTAGATCTTGATCTTTCCGATTGCGATGCCGTTCAGGATACTTTTACCGGTTGCAACTTGCATAAGATTTTCCTCCGTGGGGTTGTTCTATTCGTTTGTGTGTGGAATTGAAAAAACGGCAGGCGGCGGGCAGTACGCCCGCGCCTGCCGCAGGTTGTGAAACTGTAATTAATCTCACGGATCGCTCCGCG
>JAILFI010000035.1 GCA_024697655.1 Clostridiales bacterium | reverse complement strand
GGTCTGGAACATCATGCCGGGAGCGGAATGGCATGAACAGCTTTACAACCTTACCCGCCACCAGCCGGTCTTCACCGGCAGCCTCGCACCGGTCCTGTGCCTTGCCATCCTCGGCCTTGCCGGATACATTCTCTTATCCGCAGTCCGGATCGACCGTCTGCCGCCGCTTCTCACCGCGCTGGCCATCGCCGCCATGTACCTCGGTGCCGTCCCGGCTGTCTTCTGGTGTCTGCAGATCGGTCTTCCCGTACTTGGGATCGGGCAGGACCAGTATGCCAATGCGGGAGATCTCTTCCTGTGTCTGCTCCCCGCAGACTATATCCTGCTGTCGATCGGTCTCGTGCGGGACAAGATCCACGAATGGAATGAGCACCCTTGGGACTGCGGCAGCCGCTTTCCGGATCCGCATGCCGCGAACGGCCGCCCTGCTGCCTGCTTTGCCCGCCGGTCCCGTCTGCTTGCCCGCTTCGATGACTGGCTCGCGGACAGCGCCAACTGGCCGCTCGGCGGTCTGCTTCTGGCAGTCCCGCTGCTCGGCGTACTGCTCGGTATGCTCGTGCTGTTCGGGCAGTCCCCGGATCAATTTGTCCGGGCATGGACAGAAACCGCTGATTGGGGATTGTCTCAAAGAATCGCGCCGCAGAATGCGTTCTACGACGAACACTATCTATGCACCGTCGCCGCCGGCGGACACGAAAAGATCGTCCGCCCCATGCGGTACGGCGAACGGCACGGACACCGGATCGTCGTCAACCGGCAGCTCCTCATCGCCAATGCGTTCGAACAGCTGCTGGAAGAGCGGCTGCCGGGGGCGCACCGGAAGCTCCGGCGGTTCTACGATACGTACGGCTTTCCGCTGTCCCGCCTCATCCGCACCAAAGAGGCGGCCGATCTTACCTGGCTGCTTATGAAACCGCCGGAATGGCTGTTCCTGCTGATCCTGTATCTGTGCGATGCCCGTCCGGAAAACCGCATCGCCGTCCAGTACATGCCGCGCCGCTGAGGCGCGGTTTTTCTGCATGTTTTTCTGAAAACATCTCCCGCTGGCAAGAGGCACTATGCTAAACTGATAGCAGAAACGGATGATCCCGTTTCCTGCACCGGTATCGCATAAGAACCGCGGAAAGCATTCCGAAAAGGACCATGGATATCCGAACTGAAATAAGAAAGAGAAGACTGTACTTCGACGGCGGGACGGGCACCATCCTGCAGGCGATGGGACTGGCTCCGGGCGAACTGCCCGAGACATGGAACCTCACCCACCCGGAAAACGTGATCGCCCTGCATGCCGGCTATCTCGAGGCCGGCAGCAACATCATCAACGCGAACACCTTCGGGGCGAACCGCCTGAAATACCCGGACGACCTCGAGGCGATCGTCCCCGCCGCGGTAGAGCACGCCAAAGAAGCGCGCCGCCGCACAGGCCGGGAAGATGCTTTTATCACGATCGACATGGGCCCGACAGGCAAACTGCTCGAGCCGATGGGGGATCTTCCTTTTGAGGATGCTGTGGAAATCTACGGCGAAGTGGCGCGCCTCGGCGAACAGGCCGGCGCGGACCTCGTGCTGATCGAGACGATGTCCGACAGTTATGAGACGAAAGCTGCCGTGCTCGGTGCCAAAGAGAACTGCAGCCTGCCCGTCTTCGTCACGATGGTCTTCGACGAACACGGCAAAATGCTCACCGGCGGCACCCCGGAGTCGATGGTCGCCATGCTGGAAGGCCTCGGCGTCGACGCGCTGGGCGTCAACTGCAGCCTCGGCCCCAAACAAATGATCCCGATCGTGGAACGGCTGCTCGCCTGTGCTTCTGTCCCGGTCGTCGCCAATCCGAATGCGGGGCTGCCGCGCAGTGAGAACGGCGTGACCAGCTATGACATCGACGCGGACCAGTTCGCAGGCTACATGGAACAGCTCGCGGCGCTCGGCATCGCCGGCGCGGGCGGCTGCTGCGGCACCGGTCCCGAGCACATCCGCAAAACGATCGAGCGGTGCGCCGGCATCCCGCTCAAACTACCGCAGGAAAAAAACCTGTCCGTCGTCTCCTCCTTCTCACAGGCTGTCACGATCGGCGGACGGCCGCTGCTCATCGGAGAGCGGCTCAACCCGAGCTGCGGGGCGGTGATCAGAGAATCGCTCCGTTCGGGCGACCTCGACGCGCTGCTCGCGGAGGGTCTGCAGCAGGAAGACACAGACGCCGCGATCCTCAATGTCAACGCCGGGCTTCCGGAGATCGACGAAGCCGCCATGCTGACGGCCGCCGTCAAGCGGCTCCAGTCCGCCACCGCGCTCCCGCTGTCGATCGACACCACCGATGCGGCGGCTATGGAACGCGCCATGCGCGTCTACAACGGCAAACCGCTCGTCAATTCCCTGAACGGTACGCAGGAGCGCATGGATGAGATCTTCCCACTCGTACAGAAATACGGCGGTGTCGTGATCGCTCTCCTGCTCGATGACAATAACGGCATCCCCGAGACCGCGGACGGCCGCATTTCGATCGCGCGGCGCATCCTCGACGAGGCCGCAAAATACGGTCTCTCAAAGAAAGACATCGTGTTCGATCCGCTCGCCATGGCCGTCAGCGCCGACGGGCAGAGCGCGAACATCACACTGGAGACGATCCGCAAACTGCACGATGAACTCGGTGCGCACTCGATCCTCGGCGTTTCCAATGTTTCCTTCGGACTGCCGCACAGAGGTCTGCTCAATGCGCAGTACCTGTCGCTCGCCATGCAGAACGGCCTGTCATTGGGTATCGTGAATGTCCTGAGCCCGGAGATCCGGACCGCCTACCACACCTACCTGACCGTGACCGGACAGGACGCGAACTGTCTGGAATACATCGAGATGATCCGGCAGACCGAAGGGGATGATCAAGGAAGCGGCAGTGCCGGAAACAGCAGCCCGGGAAGCGATGCCGGGAAGAGCGGGCCCTCGCTCGCGCAGTGCATCGACCGCGGCATGGATCACCTCGCTGCCGAACGGACAAGGCAGGCGCTTGCGGATGGAGAGGCACCCATGACGCTGATCAACGAGGTGCTGATCCCTGCTCTCGACCGGGTCGGCAAAGACTTTGAGAGCGGAGACATTTTCCTGCCGCAGCTTCTTATGAGCGCAGACGCGGCCAGAGCCGCTTTCGCGGTGATCAACGAAGCGATGGCCGGTCAGCCGCAGGAACAGAAAGAGAAAGTGATCCTCGCGACCGTCAAAGGCGACATCCATGACATCGGCAAGAACATCGTCCACGTCCTGCTGGAAAACTACGGCTACCAGGTCATCGATCTGGGCAAGGATGTCGATCCGGAGATCATCCTTGAAACCGCGCTGAAAGACGACATCAAAGTCGTCGGGCTGAGCGCCCTCATGACCACTACGGTCACCAGCATGGAGGATACGATCCGGCTCCTGCGCGAAAAGAAAGCGGACACCGCCATCGTCGTCGGCGGCGCCGTGCTCAACGAAGACTACGCCGCCCGCATCGGCGCGGACAGCTATGCCAAAGATGCCATGGCGACCGTCCGCTTTGCAGACCGTATCTTCGCCGCCGGCCGCACCGGCAGCCGGATGTGAACGTTGCTTTCCCCATACAAACAAAAGACAAGGAATTCCCTCATGATACACGTATTTGACATCGATGGTACTCTTCTCGACAGTCTGCCCATGTGGAACCGGCTTTCGATCGATCTCCTCGGGCGGCACGGCATCGTCATCATGCCTGACAGCGAAGAATCCGCCGCGATCTTCCGCAAGCTCGACCCGATCACCAGCGAACAGGGCGCAGCCTGGATCTGCGAAGCATACATCAACCCGCGGGGCACCTTGCCGGAGGATGCGCAGCGCACACCGGAAGAGGTCTACGGGGAGATGACCGCCTATCTGGAAACGCAGTACCGGGAGATCCTGCAGCCTTTCCCGGATACGCTCGACACACTCCGCGGCCTGCACGATGCCGGAGAAACGATCATCGCTTTTTCCTCTACGGATGAACCTCTGATCCGTGCCGCGCTCGCGCGGATCGGTGTGCTGGACTGGTTCAAGACCATCTATACGACCCCGCAGATCGGGTACAACAAAGTCAGCCCGATGGCCTTCGCCGAAGTGGCAAAGCGCGAAGGCGCAAAACCGGAAGACCTGATCGTCTACGAAGACACAGATTTTGCGATCGCCGCCGCAACACTTGCCGGCTGCCTCGTCATCAACTGCAGCCATTGACGTTGCCGCGCTGCCCGCTAGGACGGTTTCATGGAAACAGCAAAAAGCACAGAAAAACTGACCCTGCGCGAACACCTGGGATACGGGATCGCCTCGCTCGGCGATTCGATGACCTATGTTTTCATAGGGTCTTTTTTGCTGTTCTTTCTGACCACCGTCGCAGGCATCCCGCCGGCGGCAGCGGGAACGATCGCCGCGCTCGGATCGGTATTCAGCGCGGTCTCCAATCCGGTCATCGGGTTTCTGTCCGATCAGGTGTATACGCGCCTCGGGAGGCGCCGGCCGGCGCTCCTCGTCTTTGCGCTGCCTGTCGGCCTCACTGTGACCTTCCTTTTTACGGACATACCGCTGCCCGGGGCAGCCAAACTCCTGTACTCCACGGTCATGCTGCTGCTTTTCTGGATGTGCTATACAGCGTTCTTTGTGCCCTACTGTGCTCTGGGCGCTGTGTATACGACGGATTACGATGACCGGACCAAGCTCCGCCTCTTCGCGTCGATGTTCAACAGCATCGGCAATCTGATCAGCCTCGGCGCCCCGGCTGCTCTGTCTGCGGCTCTGATCGCCCGCGGGATGAATGACGGCGCCGCATGGATGACCATCGGTGGGCTCATCGGCCTGATCGCCGCTGTTTCGATCCTGATCACCTTCGCGGTATCCAAAGAGAAGGACCCTCCCTGCTCCCCCGCTGGCCGCGGCCGCAGAGAACCGTTCCGCCTCGGCAAACTCTTTGCGGAGTACATCCAGGTTGCCAAACTGCCGCCTGTCCGGTGGCTGGTTCTGGCAAGCGTCACCAGCCTGATCACCTACACGATGATCACCGCCAATGTCGTGTATTACCTGACTTATTACCTGTCCTTCCCGGCAGCCCGGGTGTCCCTGTTCCTGCTGCTGCTGACGGTCTTCCGTATCCTGCTCCTTCTTCCGCAAGGGCAGCTTGCCGCGAGGCTCGGCAAACGGCACACGATCATCCTGTTCGATCTTCTGATCGCTGCAGGTCTTGTCATCTCCCGGCTGACCGCTTTGGCACCGGTCCCCGCAGCCCTGTTCTACGTGCTGCTCGCAGCCGGTGCGACCGGGACCTACTGGGCGATCATGCCGTCGATCTACTACGATATCTGCGACTATGACAAACTCCACAGCGGGCTGGAACGCCAGGGGACCATCGTCTCTTTCCAGGGGCTGGTCGAAAGCATCGCGGCGGGCGCCGGCTCGCTGCTGCTCGGATTGATCCTGCAGCTTGCCGGCTTTAATGGGAGCGCTGTCCTGCAGAGCGCATCCGCGCTCACCTGGATCCACAACTGCGCGACGGTCATTCCTGTGATCTTCCTGCTGTTCACATGCTTTGCGGTATTCAAGTACCCCATCACAAGGGAACGCTACGCCAAGATCCGCCGGCAACTCGAAGAAAGGCCGGATTGACGGAGGTGCTGTTATGCCTGTTTCGCTCATCCCTTCTTTTCTCTTTTTCTGCCCGCTTGCAGCAGCGATGCGCTGCGGGATTTCTTCATCCGGCACACAAGGCCGCTGAACATCGCGATGGCGCTTGCGCTTGCCGCATGCGCCGTGAGCCTCGTCTGGCCGCGTTAGCAAACCATCTGAATCTGGCACGACCGCATCGTCTCAAGGGCGGCATCGTGTTTTTCGGGTGTCACGCCCGCACAGCAGGCAGGATCCACCGAGATCTTCACTTCCGGCAGAGCCGCTTTCAGAAGAAGCGCATTTGAAACCACGCAGATGTCCGTACAGAGTCCGATGAGTTCGATCTCAAGGCTGTCCGCCTGCGCCATCTCTTTCACCGCCTCAGCGAGCGCGGTCGATCCAAAAGTCGGCTTGTTAAAGACCTTCGCCCCCGGTGCCTGCGCGAGGATATCCGGCCGGATCTGCCAGCCGTCCGTGCCCTCGATGCAGTGCGGAACAGGCAGGTATCTGCCTTCTTGTGTTTCCATATAATCCGCCTGATGCGTATCCCTGGTGAAGAACACGTCTTCCTCCGGATAGGAAGCGATCTTCTGCTTCACATTTTCTACGATCGCAGCGGCTTCGGGCGTGCCGAGCGCGCCGTCGATGAAGTCGTTCTGCATATCAACAACGATCAGGATCTTTCTCATAGTTCATTCTCCTTCCGGACGGTACGCTTTAAGAAACGCTTCCAGCTCCTCCACGCTGTCCGCAAAGACCGCATTGGCGCGCAGCTCCTCTTCATGCAGGTAGCCGGCTTTCGTCATCGCGTCCAGCATCGCCCGCATCGATTCGTAATACCCGTTGATATTGAGAAACACGCACTTGCCGGGGTGAAGGCCGAGGTTGCAGTTGGAGAGCGATTCCGCGATCTCCTCGAGCGTGCCGGTACCGCCGGGCATCGCCACGAAAACGTCGCCGAGCTCGTTCATCATGGTCTTGCGCTCCGCCATGGTCCCGGTCATGCGCATGTCCGCCACCGCCGGGTTAGCCCATTCCCGCTCCACCATGAAGCGCGGGATGACGCCGATGACATGGCCGCCCTCCTCGAGCGCCCCGCGGGAAAGCCCGCCCATCATCCCGATGGCGCCGCCGCCGTACACGACCGTGTGGCCGTTCTTCGCAAGCATCCGGCCGAGGTCTTCGGCTGCTTTGACATATACAGGATCGGTGCCGCTGTTGGCGCCGCCGTAAACTGTGATGTTCATACGTGGTTATCCTTTTCTCTTTGCGATGGGGCATCGCTCTTTCCGCCGCTACAGGAGCGGTGCGATGAGCCGTAGCACGACGTTCCAGATACGCGTTCTCACCGGACGGCCGGTACGGTACTTTTCGGTCATCTCGCGGCATTGCCGGAACGTATGGTCAAAGTCGCGCTTGATATCCCAGACCGCGTCGCAGTCATAGAGCAGGCAGCCGTCCTCAAAATGATGATACAGGCTGCGGTAGTCGAGATTGATCGTGCCGCAGGTCGCCACCTTGCCGTCCGACACGCACTGCTTAGCATGCAGGAAACCGGGCGCATATTCAAAGATGCGCACGCCGTGGCGGACCAGATTGGCATAGTACGAACGCGTGCAGCCGTAGACGATCTTCTTGTCCGGAATGCCCGGCGTGATGATGCGCACATCGACACCCCGTTTGGCGGCGAGCCCGAGCGCATGATTCATTTCATCGGTGATGATCAGGTACGGCGTCATGAAGTACACGTACTCCTGCGCGTTTTCGATGATGTTCATATAGACGTTCTCGCCCACCTGCTCGTCGTCGATCGGGTTGTCCGCATAGGGCTGCACGTAGCAATGCTCCTTTGCCATGTATTCGATGGGATGGAGGAACCGGTCAAAGCTCGTGTCGTCGATGTCGCTGTCCTTGACGGCATTCCACATCTCGAGGAACATGACCGTCATGCTGCGGACCGCGTCGCCTTCGAGCCGGATGCCGGTATCCTTCCAGTGCCCAAACGGATGCGTGATGTTGAAGTATTCGTTCGCGATATTGTATCCGCCGGTGAAGCCGATGATCCCGTCGACAACGGTGATCTTGCGGTGGTCGCGGTTGTTGAAGAAGATATTGACGATCGGCAGCATCGGATTGAAAACACGGCAGTGGATCCCGTCCGCTTCAAGGCGCTTGATAAAATCTCCATTGATGAAGCCGATGCTCCCGAGATCATCATAAAACACCCGCACTTCGACGCCTTCCCGCACTTTCTCGCGGAGTATGCTGCGGATCGCGGCGAACGACTCGCGGTCCTCGATCGCGTGATACTCCATGAAAATGAAGTTCTTCGCGCCGCGGAGCGCTTCCTTCTGTGCTTCCAGCCCCTCGGCCGCATCCGGGTAGAAGGTCACGTCCGTATTCTGGTAGACCGGGTATTTCGCGTAGTCGTAGATGTACCGCGTCATATTGGCGACCGACGTATCACGCCGCTGGATCTCTTCGAATGTCGCCTGGTCCTGCAGCAGCTCGGGGAGCAGTTTGTTATCGATCTCCTCATACCGCCGGCGCATCCTGCCGGTCGAGCCGGTCAGACCGAAGAGCAGATACAGCACGCTGCCGATGACCGGAAAGCCCATGACCAGCATCAGCCACGGGATCTTCATGTTGGAGGTCTGGAACCGGCTGAAGATCGCCAGCGCCAGCACCGTCGCAAGGATGCGGATGCCGACGTTGACCCACTGGTATTTATCATCCAGCGAATTGACGACATAGATCAGCCAGACGATCTCGACGATGATCGCGACCGCGACAAAGATGAGCCGCAGGATGCCGTTCTTGACGGATGCCTTCGTCTCATAGGTCTGTTCGTCGTTGCCGAAGACCGGCCGCTTCTCCTCGTCCTCGTGCGCCTTCCAGGCTTTCTTTTCAGTTGTCCGGCTGTGTTGTTCGTTCTGCATGCTTTCTGAAAAGTGCCGCCCGTTTCCGGGCGGCAGCCGCTTTGTTAGAGCAATCCTTTAATGATGTCACTGAAGTCGAAGGTCGCGAAGTAGTCCTTCGGCGTTTCCGCCCGGCGGATCATGTCGAAGGTCCCGTCTTCGTGGAGCAGGATCTCCGCAGAGCGCAGCTTGGCGTTGTACTGGTAGCCCATGGAGTAACCGTGCGCGCCGGTATCGTGAAGGAACAGATAATCGCCCATCTCGATCTTCGGAAGCGCTCTGTCCTTGGCGAACTTGTCGCTGTTCTCGCAGAGGCTGCCCGTGATGTCGTAGACATGGTCGCACGGTGCGTCCTCCTTGCCCAGTACGGTGATGTGGTGGTACGCGTCGTAGATCGCCGGACGCATCAGGTTGGCTGCACAGGCGTCGACGCCGATGTATTCTTTGTAGATGTGCTTTTCGTGGACCGCCTTCGTCACGAGCCCGCCGTAGGGACCGAGCATATAACGACCCATCTCGGTGTAGATCGCGATGTCGTCCATGCCTTCCGGCGCGAGGATCTCGTCGTAGACCTTGTGGACGCCTGCCCCGATGACGGTGATGTCATTGGGGGTCTGATCCGGCTTGTAGGCAACGCCGACACCGCCGGACAGATTGATGAAGGAGATCTTCACCCCGGTCGCCTTCTTCAGGCGGACGGCCAGTTCGAACAGATCCTTTGCAAGCTGTGGATAGTAGTCGTTCGTGACCGTATTGCTGGCCAGGAACGCGTGGATGCCGAACTCCTTGACGCCCTTCGCCTGCAGGATCCGGAACGCCTCGGTCATCTGCTCCTCGGTCATGCCGTACTTGGCGTCGCCGGGGTTGTCCATGAGCCCGTTGGAAAGTTCGTATACACCGCCCGGATTGTACCGGCAGCACATGACTTCCGGCAGCGTGCCGAGCGCCTTTTCGATATGCTCGACGTCGGTGAAGTCGTCGAGGTTGATGATGCCGCCGGCTTCCGCACAGAACTGATACTCTTCATACGGCGTAACGTTAGAACTGAACATGATCGGCATATCCAGTTCTTTGGCCAGCATCAGTTCCGGCAGGGACGAGCAGTCACAGCCCATGCCGTATTCCTTCAGGATGTTCAGGATGTACGGATTGGGGGTCGCCTTGACGGCGAAGTACTCGCGGAACCCCTTGTTCCATGCGAACGCTTCGTTGACGCGCTTCGCATTTTCGCGGATGCCCTTTTCATCGTACAGATGGAAAGGGGTCGGATAGACGGCTGCGATTTCCTTCACTTTATCCAGTGTCACGAACGGTTTTTTAGTCATAGTCTTTCTTCCTTACTTATTCTTGTGATGGTATCTTTCGCGGAATCGCTCCTGCGTTCCGCTTCCTTCAGCACTGCGCTATTCAAACAGCGCCGGCAGGTCTTCCTGGCTCAGCGTCTTGATGCCTTTTTCGGCGAGCAGTTTGCTCGCTGCTTCGTTGTCCGTCACGCGGAACGCGATGCAGGCACTGTTGGCGCGTTTTGCGAGGAAGGCATAGGTGTATTCGAGGTTGACTCCCGCATCGGCCATTGTATCAAGCAGGTTGACGAGTGCGCCGGGTTTGTCCTCGATGGCAACGGCGATGACCGGTGTCAGGGAGCAGATGTACCCTTCGTCCTTCAGGACCTGCACGGTGCGCATCGGGTCGTCGGTGATGACGCGGACGATGCCGAAGTTCTCCGTCTCCGCCAGCGACAGCGCGCGCAGGTCGATCTCATTCTTCTGGAGCAGTTTGGTGAACGCCGCCATCGTG
>JAILFI010000012.1 GCA_024697655.1 Clostridiales bacterium | reverse complement strand
GTCAGCTTGATCAGGGAACCGCCGAAGAAGTTGCCGAAGCCGACGCCGAACGTCGTCATAGCAAGACCGGTGACGTTCTGATTGACGCGGAGGGTGACCGTCAGGAAACTGAACAGAAGACCCATGAGCAGTGACCCGAGGAGGCAGGCGCACATCGGGATCAGGATAGCCAGCGCCGGGTTGAGGTTGCCGCCGCTGCTCTGTTCATAGAGGAACGAGCCGATGACGCCGCTGATCGCGCCAACGTACATGACGCCGGGGATCCCTAAGTTCAGGCTGCCGGCCTTCTCGGAGATCGTTTCACCGGTACACCCGAGAAGCAGCGGGATGCTCTGAACGACCGCGCGGGGAATGAAGCCAATAAGATCAAACATTTATGCTTCCTCCTTTCCTGCCGCTTTGCGGACGTGCAGCTTGTAGTTAATAAAGAATTCGCTGCTGATAATGCAGAACAGGATGATGCCGGTCAGGATATCGCCGAAGGACGCATTGAGTCCGTAGATCGTCGAGATTTCCTGCGCGCCGCGGCTCATGAATACGAGCAGCAGGCTGCTGGCGACCATCGCAAACGGATTGAACTGGGCAAGCCAGGCGACCATGACACCGATGAACCCGCGGCCTCCTGCCAGCGTTGTGGTGATCGTGTGATCGGAACCTGATACGAGCAGCCAGCCGGTCAGGCCGCAGACCGCGCCGGACAGAACGAGCGTCCGGATGATGACACGGTCGACCTTGATGCCGACGTAGCGGGCCGTCTGCTGGCTTTCGCCGACGACGGACAGCTCATACCCATGTTTACTGTAGTTGAGATAGACATACATCGCGATCGTGAGCAGTGCGACGATCAGGATGATCAGCAGGTACTTGTTATTACCGATCACCGGGAGCCATCCGGCTTCTGACTTCTGATTGATGATGCCGACCTTGCCGGAGCCCTTGGGCGATTCCCAGATGATGATGAAGTATGCCACGAGCTGCGTCGCCACGTAGTTCATCATCAGCGTGAACAGGGTCTCGTTGGTGTTCCACTTCGCTTTGAAGAACGCCGGGATCATCGCCCAGACCGCACCGGCAACCACCGCCGAGATCAGCATCACAGGGATGAGGACCGCGTTCGGCAGCGTTTTGCCGAGATAGATCATGCAGGCAGACGTCGCGAGACACCCCATAAGCACCTGTCCCTCGCCGCCGAGGTTCCAGAACTTCATGCGGAATGCGGGAGTCAGAGCCAGTGCGATCGCAAGCAGGATCGCGAGTTCCTTACCGAGGACCCACACTTTGCGGGCGCTGCCCAGAGCGCCTTTGAACATGGTCCCGTAGACCGCGATCGGCGACAGTTCTGTCGTCAATGCCGTGATGGCTGCGCAGAGGATCAATGCGAAGACGATCATTCCGATACGGATCGCCCATGCCTTCTGCCACGCCATTTCCCTGCGTTTTGTGATGTGGAGGAACGGTTCTTTGACGCTATTGTTCAACCGGCTCACCTCCTCCCAGTTTTGTCATGAGAAGTCCGACCTGATTCTTCTCCGCCGTGGGACCATCCAGGACACCGCTGACCTTGCCGCCGCAGAGCACCAGGATCCGGTCGCACAGTTCAAGCAGGACATCGAGGTCTTCGCCGACGTAGATGACGGCGACACCGCGTTCTTTCTGCTTGTTGATCAGATCGTAGATCATATACGAGGAGTTGATATCCAGCCCGCGGACGACGTAGGCGGAAAGCAGCACCGTCGGGGAACTGGCGATCTCACGGCCGACCAGGACCTTCTGCACGTTGCCGCCGGACAGTCTTCTGACCGGGGTGCTTACACTCGGGGTGCTGACTTCGAGCTCGTCAACGACTTTTTCAGCCAGTTCACGCGGCGTTTTGCGGTCGGTGAAGATCGAACGGCCGCGGCGGAATGAACGGAGCATCATGTTGTCTGTCAGGTCCATGCGGGCGTCAAGTCCCATTTCAAGCCGGTCTTTCGGTACGAAGTATTAGGAAACTCCCAGCGCTGCGATCTCCAGCGGGTCTTTGCCGAGCAGCAATTCGCTGCTGCCGTCATCGTTCACATACTCGATCGTGCCGGATTCGACAGGCTGCAGGCCGGCGATCGCTTCGAGCAGCTCCTTCTGGCCGCTGCCGGAGATACCGGCGATGCCGAGGATCTCCCCGGTGTGCGCCGTGAACGAGACGTCATCCAGTTTGAGGATGCCGTCGTCGCTGCGCACAGTGAGGTTCTTCACGACAATGCGCGGCTTGCTGTCCACCGGCTCCGGACGGTCGATGTTGAGCGAAACCTCACGGCCGACCATCATGTTCGTCATTTCCTGCGCATCGGTGTTCTTTGTGATGAGTTCCCCGATGAACTGCCCCTTTCTGAGGACCGCCACGCGGTCGGAAAGAGACTCCACCTCGTGGAGTTTGTGCGTGATGATGACGATCGCTTTGCCGTCGTTGCGCATGTTGCGCAGGACCGCGAACAGTTTGTCCGTCTCCTGCGGCGTCAGAACAGCGGTCGGCTCATCCAGGATCAGGATGTCCGCCCCGCGGTAGAGCACTTTCACGATCTCGACGGTCTGCTTCTGTGAAACGGACATGTCGTAGATCTTCTGGTTGGGATCGACATCAAACCCGTATGTCTCGCAGATGTTGCGGATCCGGGCGATCGCCTTCGCCATATCCAGTTTGCCCTTGTCCATCGTGCCGAGCACGATGTTCTCTGCCGCCGTGAACACGTCGACCAGCTTGAAATGCTGGTGGATCATGCCGATGCCGTACGAATACGCCTCTTTCGGAGAATGGATGGAAGCGGGCTTGCCGTCGATAAAGATCTCGCCTTCATCGGGATAATAGATGCCGGCGACCATATTCATCAGCGTTGTCTTGCCGCTGCCGTTCTCCCCGAGCAGAGACAGGATCTCGCCGCGGAAGATATTTAGGTCTACATTGTAATTTGCCTGAATCGTGCCAAAGGCTTTCGAGATGCCCTGCATCGATACGGCCGGGACCTGATTGTTCAAACAGATCAACTCCTTTTTAAAGCAAGGCGGAAAACCCCGGTCTGACCGGGGTTTTCCAATCATTGCTTCTGTTTGTCTTAGAATGCTGTGTCGAGCAGGTTGATGCCGTCGATCTTCAGATCGAAATACGGCGCCGAACGGAACTCGGATTCGTGGAAGTAACCGTCTGCGATGACTTC
>JAILFI010000136.1 GCA_024697655.1 Clostridiales bacterium | reverse complement strand
AACTGCGAAGCCTCATCCTGCACGGAGAACAGTCCGTTCTTGTACAGATCGCTCTCCAGGATGCCATGGCCTTTGACATGCAGCGCATTGGCGCTGTATTTGCCTTCCGTAACCTCAATGCCGCGTTCTTCGAGCGCGCTGATCAGGTCCTTTTTCATGATCTTCAGCCAGTTCAGACGGATCACGAGATCCGGTGCTTCGTTTCCGGCTGCCAGCAGCTGCTCGACGAACGAAGCATCTTCATAGGCATCCAGCCACAGCTGCACGATCCACGGCGCATACGAGTATTTGACGGACAGGTACGCGACCTCATCCTCTTCGCGCGGCGGCAATGTCAACGTGTCTTTCTTTTTCTGATAATTGCGCAGTACCCCGTTGATAAAGCCGCTGCGTCCGCGCGCATACCGCTTTGCCAGCGACACGCTCTCGTTGACGGCTGCGTAATCCGGTACTGCATCCATGTAATCGAGCTGATACAGCCCCATGCGCAGAATCGTCAGATCCTGTGCCTTGACGCTCTTGACCCCCTTCGGGATCAGCTGATCAAGGTAATGGTCGAACAGCATCTTGTTCTCCAGAACGCCGTAGACCAGTTCCCGTACGAAAGCGGGGTCATCCGGCTTGTTGATCAGGATGTGGTGATTCAGCGCCAGATTGGAGTACGCCCTTTTGTTCTCCATGTCCAGCAGTGTATGATAAGCTGTTTTTCTGTTTGCGTCCATATTATCTCCTGTCGCCCCGGATCAGAAGGATCCGAATCAGTTGTAGCAGTGCGGTTGCCAGTGCCGCCACATAGGTCATGGCAGCGGCGGTCAGCATTTTTCTGGCGGCCGGGGCTTCTTCTTCGTAGATCAGCCCGGTTGCTTCCAGTTCTTTGACAGCCCGGCGGCTCGCATCCAGTTCGACCGGCAGCGTCACGCCATGGAACAGCACGACCGCAGCAAAGGCAAGCACACCGATGTTGAAAAGCAGATTGCCGGTATCGTAGCTGCCTGCAGCGATCAGCACGATCCCGATCAGGAGCAGCGGCCAGCTGGCCATCGAAACCACGTTGACAGGCGCCGCCAGTGCATTCCGGAACCGCAGCGGGAGGTAGTTCGTCCCGTACTGCATAGCATGGCCGGTCTCGTGCGCTGCGACACTGACAGCAGCGATGCTGGTGCCGTCGTGGATATCAGCAGACAAGCGGATCACCTGATTGCGGGGATCGAAATGATCGGACAACATCCCCTGTACCCGTTCGATCCGGATATTGGAAAGCCCGTTCCGGTCAAGCAGATACCGGGCAGCCTCCGCGCCGGTGATCTGGCGGCGGTTTGGCAGCTGCCTGTACTTTGCGTAAGAGGTCTTCAGTTTTGTCTGTGCCCACATTGTGAACAGAATCGCCGGTATCAATACCAGATAGGTAGGATCGTAAAACCCGTACATACAAGCCCCCTTATGAAATACTAAAACCTATCATTACATTTTATCCTAAAATCGTTCCTTTTTCAATGGAATGGCCTTTCAAATAGGCATCCGCAGACATGCGTTTCTTCCCGGGCGCCTGGATCTCGCAGGCCAGAAGTGCATCCTCACCGCACGCGATCAGGATCCCCTCTTTATCCGCTGACAGGACCGTACCGGGCTGCGCCGCCGTTTTGCTGCTGCGCACAGCCGCCTTCCAGATCTTGAGCGTCTGCCCGTCCAGATAGGTGAACGTTCCCGGCCACGGATAGAGACCGCGCACACGGCACTCGAGCTCACTGGCGGGACGGGAAAAATCGAGTTCCCCATCCTGTTTACGGATCATCGGTGCATAGGTCGCCAGTTTTTCATCCTGCGGTGCGGGCTTGATCATTTCTCCGGCAGCAAGACGTGCGACCGTGTCAACAAGCAGATCAGCACCCAGCACAGACAGGTCATCGAACAGCTCTTCGGCATTGCGGCCGTCAACGGCGATCGCCGCCTCCGCCACCACATCCCCGGTGTCCATGCCCTCATCCATCTGCATAATAGAAACGCCGCCGTTTTCATCCCCTGCCAGGATCGTCCACTGGATCGGTGCCGCCCCGCGGTGACGCGGAAGCAGCGACCCATGCACGTTCAGACAGCCAAACGGCGGAATCGAAAGGATCTCAGCCGGAAGGATCTTGCCGTAGGCGACTACCACAATGAGTTCCGGTGCGATCTGACGCAGCTCTTCAACAAAGGCCTCGTTACCTTTGACCTTTTCAGGCTGTGCAACAGAAAGCCCCAGCTCCAGCGCCCGCTGTTTGACAGCGGAAGACTGCACTTTATTGCCACGGCCTTTCATTGCATCCGGCTTGGTCACCACCAGGGCGACCTCGTGTCCGGCATGTACCAGTTTATCCAATGTCGGAACAGCAAAATCCGGTGTTCCCATAAAAACGATCTTCATCCGGTTGATTCTCCCGTTTTTTATTCAGCAGCGGCTTCTTCGCCTTCCTCTTCTACCGGCGCCGGCTTATGAACGTCGGTCGCCTTGCTCGTATAGAGAATCCCCTTCAAGTGATCCATCTCATGGCAGGCAGCAACTGCGTCAAATCCTTCAAAAACATAGGTTTCCTGACCGCCGGTACGGGTCTGCGCACGCACCTTGATCTTCATCGGCCGCTTGACACAGCCGATATACCCCGGTACGCTCAGGCAGCCTTCATAACCTTCCTGCTCCCCTTCCTCTTCCAGAATGATCGGATTGATCAGTTCTGTCACATAGCCGGGTTCCGGTTCGATCACACAGACCTGGCGCAGGATGCCCACCTGCGGCGCAGCAATGCCGACCCCTTCCGCCTCGCGCATGGTTTCGATCATATCATCCAGTAGTTCTGCCAGTCTGTCATCGAACTTGACGACCTCTCTGCATTTCTTAGTCAGTATTTCGTCGCCTTCAACGACAATGTTGCGTAATGCCATATTATGACCTCCATAAACTATAGGGATTGACATCCACTACGATGCTGTATG
>JAILFI010000132.1 GCA_024697655.1 Clostridiales bacterium | reverse complement strand
TGTTCCTGCACCATTTTGTCGTACAGACGGGATTTCAGGACCTTGAACGCTTTTTCCTTGTTCTTGATCTGGGACTTTTCATCCTGGCAGGTGACCACGAGCCCGGTGGGAACATGGGTCAGGCGGACCGCCGAGTCGGTGGTGTTGACGCACTGCCCGCCGTTGCCGGAAGTACGGTACACATCGACACGGACATCGTTCGGATCGAGATCGACTTCAACGTCGTCGACTTCCGGCAGAACCGCCACGGTCGCCGCCGATGTGTGGATGCGGCCGCTCGCCTCGGTCTCCGGCACACGCTGAACGCGGTGGATGCCGCTCTCGTACTTGAGTCTCGAGTAAGCGCCTTTGCCTTTGATGAGGACCTCGGCTTCCTTGACGCCGCCGATGCCGGTGTCGTTGAGGTCCATGACCTCGACCTTCCAGCCTTTGCTCTCGGCGTACATGGTGTACATGCGCAGAAGGTCCGCGCCGAACAGTGCCGCTTCGTCGCCGCCCGTACCCGCGCGGATCTCGAGGATGACGTTGCGGTCATCGTTGGGGTCCTTGGGCAGCAGCAGGATCTTGAGCTCCTCTTCGAGCTGGTCGCGCTGCTCTTCGCCTTCGGACAGCTCCATCTTGGCGAGTTCCTTCATTTCCTCGTCCAGACCGGACTCGCCGAGGATGTCCTTGGCGTCCTGGATGCTCTGGATGCAGTCCTTGTATTCCTTGTATTTTTTGACGATGGGCTCCATCTCGCCCATTTCCTTGGCGTACTTCTGCCAGTTGGCCTGATCGGCGATGACCGCGGGGTCCGCGCACTTCATGGCCAGTTCGTCGTATTTATCTTGAATAAAATCCAGTTTCTCTAACATATTGTCTCCTTATGGTCCTAAAAACGCACAATAATTATACACGAAAAGCACTCTCATTCCAAGTGCAAACCCCATTCCATGTGTGCACACGCATTTTCGCACAACTTCCGCCCTTTCTACAGAAAACCATTCCTTGTGTGCGAAAATCGCGCAAAGAACCAAAATAATCACATTGTACACAACTGTTTTCGCGATTCTTGCCGCATCTGCCACCAAATAACACCCTGCGTTATTAACTCCTCAACGCAGTTGACAGCCTGCCACTGTAACGAGAACATTCTTTGTGATCACACAACGCTAAGCCCCGTCTACCGCAGCGAAATATCAACGAGCAGTGTGCAAAAAAGCCTCTTTAGGGCTCACTTTAGCACACAAACCCGGATTCTCCGTAAGTCATGCCCGCTTTTCAATTCCTATCACATCTGCCCTGTTATTCGTCTGTCGCACGAGGTGCATTCCATCATGCGAGGCGCAAATGCACAAAAGGGAGCCCTTCAATTGGGCTCCCCCGGATTTTTGTTTTCATTCGGCAGGGCAGTTGCTGCCTGCCGCTGTCCGCGTTTTGGCGCAGCCCGTTCGGGCACACGGTTATTTGTGCGTTTCTTCGCCGTAGACGCCGGTCAGCACCTGATCGATGAGCTCGACGTAGTGCTTGTTCCCTTCCGCGTTCATGTGCGTCCCGTCACCGTCAAACCAGTTTTCGTGCGGGTTGCTCGCACTGTACCAGTCGATCAGGTAGGCCTGGGGATCTTTATCGCAGAAATCCTTGATGATCTTGTTGTTGCGGTCAGGGAACTCATCGTACGGCGCGCGGGCATTGATGATGAAGATCTGCCTGTCCGGCCCGATCTTCTCGCGGATCGTTTCGAGTTCGTCCGTGATCGGTCCGTTGGTGGACAGCGCGAAGATGACCGCCTTGCCGTGCCATCCTTTCTTGAGATACGAATCCAGGATATCCGCTGTCTCATAACTCATGCGGCTGTTCACCGCGTCGACGATCATGTTGGGGAAGACCGCGTTCAGGTCTTTGGCAGCGGTCAGCGCCACACTGTCGCCGATCAGCAGGTAATCATACAGATCCTCCTGCGCTGCTTCGTCCGCCGTGGTCTGCTCCAGCGCTTCCTGGTTCTTGATCTTCTGCTGCTGTTCTCTGGACTGCATCTCCAGTTGATGGACCAGCGCCGGGCCCGCATGGACCCCACCCTTATTGAGTTTCTCCCCGAACAGGGTGCAGAACACCGAGGTGAGGATCAGCAATGCAGCCAGCAGGAACATGCCGGCGCTCTTCGCTGCCGGGCCTGCCAGGAGCGGTTCTTTCACCCACGGCTGCCCGGTGATCTCTGCCTCATCCGCCGCGTCTCTGTTCCGTTTTGCCCGCCGGATGACCTCCCGGAGATTGTGGAACATCCTGCCGAGCGCGCCGCGGCGGCAGGGCGTTTCGATGAGATAGTATCCCGCGATCGCCAGCGCGAACGACAGCGCGATCTCGAGCATAGTCGTGCCGAAAGAAGCGCGTCTGACCCCGCTGATGAGGTCGATCACCGGATAGTGCCAGATATACAGGCTGTACGAGATCTTCCCGATGCCGACAAGCGGCTTAAAACTCCAGAACCGGCTCCACAAAGAGCCCTCCTGCAGCGCCGCGAAAAGCAGCAGCATCGTCAGGACCGTCACAAGCTGCTGCCCGCCCCGGTAGAGGAACGGGGAAGAACCGCGGACGAGCCAGACGATCAGCAGAATGACCGCAAGGCTCACCCCGCCCGCGATATCCGCAGCTGCGGGTTTGACGCGCGGCAGTCTGCCGCCTTCCGCTTCCCCCATCGCGAGCAGTGCGCCCGCCAGCAGTGAGAAACACCGGCTGTCCGTGCCGTAGTAGGCACGGCTCGCATCCGCCGTCGGATCAAAGTAGACCGCCAGCAGGACCGCTGAGACGACCGCCAGCAGGACGGTCACAATGACCAAAAGGCGCCATCTGCCCTTCGCCGGTGCGCCGTCCTCCTGCCGGTTGCCGCCAAGGCGCGCAAACAGCACGATGACAAGCGGCCAGATCAGATAGAACTGCCCTTCGATGGCGAGCGACCAGTAATGCGTCAGCGGCGACGGCGCTCCCTGCGCCGCAAAGTACGAAACGTTCTGGATCAGCTGCCACCAGTTATTGAATATCAGAATGGACGGAACGATATCCGGCCGCATCTTATGCAGCAGGAACGGATCGCGGATCGCGAACACGATCGTCATCACGAGGATCATGGCGATCATGACCGGCATGATCCGGCGGCCGCGGCGTTTCCAGAATTCCTTCATATCCACCCGGCCGGTGGTGTCCGCCTCGGTCAGCAGGATCCTTGTGACCAGATACCCGGACAGCACGAAAAACACCGTGACGCCGAGCAGCCCGCTCTTGGCGAACGGCAGACGCAGGTGGTAGAACAGGACCGTCAGCACACCGAGCGCGCGCATGCCGTCTACAGCCGGAATGTATTTTCGTACGTTGGTTTGTAATTGCATAGGTTTCTTGTTACTGGAAATAATGAAGCTGTTAATCGATGTGTCTATTTATGGTACGCTTCGCCGCGAAGGATCTTGAAACTCCGGTAGATCTGTTCGGCCAGGATGACCCGCATCATCTGGTGCGGGAAGGTCATCGGGGAGAAAGACAGTTTTTCGTCTGCCCGGGCGCTCACCGCAGCGGACAGCCCGTTGCTGCCGCCGATGACAAAGGTCACATCGCTCTTTCCCGCAAGCCCCAGATCACCGATGCGCTCTGCCAGTTCCTCGCTGGACTTCATCTTCGCGCGGATCTCAAGCGTGATGACATGCTCGCTCTTCCCGATGTGCCGGAGGATCTCCTCGCCTTCCTTTTCAATATCGTCGCGCGGATCCTCTTTGAGTTCGGTGACCGTGAACGTGCAGTAGGCCGAAAGGCGTTTGGCGTATTCCGCCAGTGCGTCCTTCCAGTACTTTTCTTTCAGTTTTCCGATACAGACGATCCGGATGTTCATAGTTATCTTTTGCTTTCTGTTGATTTCGGTCTCCCGGCGCGCCGGTGTGACTGTCCGGGCGAAACGGCTGTGTCAGCCGATCTGATAGACCTTGCCTGGTTCGCTGCGGGAGAGGACCTCGAGGCGAAGGTCGCGGAGCGATTCCTCTCTGGCGGCAAACGCGTCAGACGCTTCCAGCGCGTTGCGCACCGTGATCAGAGCCATGTCCGGGGTGTTGTTTTCCTTTGACAGATGCGCCAGGAGGATCACCGGCAGCTTGTCGCTTTCGCGGAGCAGCCGCTCGATGCAGTCCGCTGCCGCTTCGTTGCACAGATGGCCGTGGTCGCTCAGGATCCGCTGCTTGATATGGAACGGATACCGGCAGTACCGCAGGACATTCTCATCGTGGTTCGCTTCGAGGATCACCAGGTCGCTGCCCACGATCGCTTCAAAGATTTCGTCGGAGACGTAGCCCGTATCGGTCACGATCGCGATCCTGGAATCGCCCTTCCGGAAGACAAATCCCACCGGCTCCGCCGCGTCGTGCGACACCGGGAACGGATCGACCGTGATATCGCCGATGCGGAATGCTTCTCCTGTCGTGAAAGTGCTGTGCCGGCCGTCTTCGACGTCGCCGCTGATCCGGCGGAACGTGCCGATGTTCGACCAGACCTGCGCGCCGGGGCACTTGCGCTGCATGATGCCGAGGCTGCGCACATGGTCGCTGTGTTCGTGGGTCACAAGGATCGCATCCACCGCATCCAAAGAGGCACCGCCTTTTTCCAGTCCTTCTTTGATACGCTTGCCGCTGATGCCGGCATCTACGAGCAGCACCGTCTCGTCGCTGCGGACCATATAGCTATTGCCGCTGCTGCCGCTCGCGATGGCACAGAATGTCAGATCCATATAAACCTCCAAACATGTAGTATATCATAAGCAGCCCCCCGAAAGAACCACCTATGCTGACAATTTCAACAGGAATCATCGCTCTGCGCAGCGGGATGTGATACAATATCTGCATCAATGATCCCCAAAGAACGAGGTATCCTATGCCTATCCTGCGACTCTACACGGACGGCGCCTGCTCCGGCAACCAGAACGAAGCCAATCTCGGCGGCTGGGGCGCGGTCCTTGAATATGCCGGCCATACGAAGGAGATCTTCGGCGCCGAAGCCAACACGACGAACAACCGCATGGAAATGACAGCGCTGCTCGAAGCATTCCGCGCGCTCAAAAAAGAAGGCCAGACGATCGAAGTCTTCTCCGACAGCGCCTACCTGATGGACTGCTTCCGCAAAAAGTGGTATGTGAAATGGCTGCAGAACGGCTGGAAGAACGCCAAAAAACAGCCCGTGGAAAACCGGGATCTATGGGAACAGCTCCTGCCCTTCCTGCAATCGCACACCATCACGTTCTACCGGGTCAAGGGGCATATCAATGTGAACAGTCCGTCCACCAACATGGACGCGCACTACGAACAGTTCCTCGCATGGAACGGGGCAGGATTTGCGTATGACGATTTCCTGCACATTGTCGAAATGAACAACCGCTGTGACGCGCTCGCCAATCAGGGCGTCGACTCGCTGCGGTAAACGCTGCCCGCAAACAAAAGCGCCGCACTGCCCGCAAACAAAAAACGCCGCCCGTGCGGCGTTTCTTTTTTATTCGGATGCCGGAAGGAAAAACGCGTTGTCCCGCGCCGCGCCGCCGAACGTATGCTCCAGCATTTCGACGTGGCGAAGAAACGCTTCGTCCTCAAAGACCCATGCCCCGTGCGGACAGGCTTTCACGCACGCCTGACACTTGATGCAGACCCCCCGCACAGCCGGCCGCTGCACTTTCATGGCCGCCAGATCCGGTCTGCCGAGCCCGCCTGCCGAACCGCCGAGCGGCATTTTCGGGGCGCACTTTTCCATGAGGATGCTTTCCATCGGGCAGACGCTCTGACACCGGCCGCAGCCGATGCACTGCCGGTCCCGCAGGACCGGTTTCGCCTTGAGGAAATTCGTCGGGTTGCCATCCAGATCGCGCGGCTGGTAGAACGATTCCGGCGCATAATCGCCGGGGAAGACAGGTTCCTTTAAGACGGCTGCACCGTCTGTTTCCTCCGCTGCCGCCAGATGCGCCTGCAGCTTTTCGCCGAGCGCCGCGCCGAACGCGTACGCCGCCGCGAGATCTTCTTCCGCAGGCCGTCCCGGCTGCAGCCGGTCGCTGAACACATGCTCGCAGGGCACAGCCGCACCGCCCGCGACCGTAAAACCGTTCTTTTTGAGCAGTCCCGCCGCTTCCGCCAGCGCGTTGTCGAAAGCACGGCCGCCGTATGTGACGACCGGCACCGCAAAGACCGGCGCTGCCTGAACGCCGCTCTCAGCCTGCGCCGCCGCGCTCTCCCGGTCCGTCAGCAGGTTGTCCCGGACATACGGCATGAGCAGATTGGGAAGACGACCGGCGTACGTCGGCGCGCCGACCACGAGAAGATCGGCCGGGCCGAACTCGAGCCGCCATTCGCGGTTCTTTTTCACGGTCCAGTTGAATTCGCGCAGCTTTGCGCCAAGCGATTCCGCAAGACCGGCCGCAACAGCCACCGTCACTTTCCGCGTCGATCCGGCAGGACTGCAATACGCTGCCATCACTGTTTTGATCTGCTGCATGGATGATGCCTCCCGCTGTTACTTGATCGGCAGCGGATCGCCCATGATCCGCGCTTCCGGCTTGATAAAACTCTTGATCAGATCCTTGTCCCGGGCCACGATCTCGCGCAGTTCGCGGGCTTCCTGCCCGCTGAAGGTCTCCTGGTCCGCCGCCGCGCCGCAGACATCGATGTCCAGCGCTTTGCCGATGAACAGCGCCCGCGGCAGATGATACCCCTGTGTGACGACGATCGCGCGCTGCACACCGAAGATCCCCTGCGCCCGGTACATGCTGTCATATGTCGAAAAGCCTGCATAGTCGCAGACCACCGCCGCTTCGGGGACCCCCTGTCCCAGCACAAAATTACGCATCGCGGTGACCTCGTCGTAATACTCGGTCCCATTATCGCCGCTGAGCAGGATCTTCGAAGAATACCCCTGTCCGTACAGATAGATCGCCAGTTCCAGCCGGTCCTCGAGCATCGGGCTGGGCGTACCGTCCGGGCTGAGGCCGGCGCCGAGCACGAGGATGCAGTCAAAGGGACCGTTGGGCAGCGAAAGATCGGACGCATCCGCCTGCTCCCTGAGTTCTTCCGCAGTTATGTTTTCCGTATATGTGTCACCGACCATCTGTCCCGCCACGAGGTCTTCCGTCTCATGGATCACCAGCCAGCTGCCGCCGTAGACGGCTCCGGCGATGATCAGCAGCGCGATGATCAGCGTCAGAAAGAATCGCTTCATAATGCTCCTTTCGCAGTTGCCTGTTTATTCTACCATATACACAGGCCACGTGTCTTTTATTAATTACTACAGGCAGTATCCTATCTCCGCCTTTATGTATTCTTAAAGTTGTCTGCATGCGCGGTTTGTTGACACCTGCGGGCGGTGCGCATTAAAATAATCGCATAGCAACATGCCCGGCAGCCGCAAGGCGGCCGGAGCCGCTGCGCACAACCTGCAGCGGAGCGATTCCGTAAATACGAAAGGAACCATTCTATGAATTTTAAAGAACTCAGCCTGCATTCCCACGCGCTCGTCGTTTTCGACGGTCTGCTGAAGGATCCGGTGTTTGCCGGTCTGCAGGCGCTCGTCGATATCCTCGCCGACATCCAGATCCTGAAGAAGAGTGAAAAAGAAGCCGTTCCGGGAATGGAAGAGGCTGCGATCGCCGCGTACGGCACCTTCTGTGCCGCCCTGTTCGAGCAGTCTTCCGCCCGCGTGGTCATGTCCGATACGCGCGACGAAAAAGATACGCATATCGACCTGGCCGCCTACATCCGCGACTCGATCCTCGAGGACGACAACTACTACGTCCAGCTCCGTGCGCGCAAGGCGAAGATCCCGTCGGAGATCCGCCGCGCCGTGAAAGAGGAACTCGCGCTGTTCCAGGCACTCTCGGAGATCACCTCCAAAGATGTGAAAGCGATGATCGATTACCTGCGCGTCGATGAACTCGAGGAGGAAGAAGCCATCGGGTTCCACGCCGAAGAATCGCCGAAAGCCGGCGACCCCGAAGATCCCGATGCACCCGCCGGCGCCCGCGCCGCCAGCGCGTTCCTGCCGACCTGGGTCAACTCGAAGATCGACCTCGCCAAACTCTACGAGAAAAGAATGGGCGAAGTCCACAAGACAGGCTTTGGTATTTTCGCGCAGTTCCGCGCGTTCACGATCAACGAAGGCGGTCTTGCGCCCGTCCCGCATCCGGATCAGACCACGCTGTCGCAGCTTTACGGCTATGAGCGCGAACGGCAGATGATCATCCGCAATACCGAGGCACTCCTTGCGGGCGAACCCGCCAGCAACCTGCTGCTGTACGGCGATGCCGGCACCGGCAAGAGTTCGACCATCAAGGCCATCGCCAATGACTACTCCGAGCAGGGTCTGCGCCTCGTTGAAGTCCGCAAAGACCAGCTCTTCGAGATCCCCAACCTCATCGAAGCGCTCGTCACGATCCCGCTCAAGTTCATTTTGTATATCGACGACCTGTCCTTCACAGCGAACGATGACAATTTCTCTTCGCTCAAGGGCATCCTCGAGGGCAGCATCTCCGATAAGGGCGACAATATCGTCGTGTACGCGACCAGCAACCGCCGCCACCTCGTCAAGGAGACCATGTCCGACCGCGACGGCGACGAACTGCACGTCAACGACACGCTCCAGGAGATCTCGAGTCTCTCGGCGCGCTTCGGTCTGACGATCACCTTCCAGCGGCCTGATCACGACGAATACCTCGCGATCGTCGACGAACTCGCCAAGCAGTACGGCGTCCTGCTGCCGGAAGACATCCTGCACACCAGAGCCGAGGCGTTCGCCATCCGCGCGGGCGGCCGCACGCCCCGTGCCGCCAAGCAGTTTGTCGAACTGCAGCGCATCGGCATTTACCAGTAGGCGCTACACTGGCTATTGGACACGCCAATCGATTTACAAACAAAACCCCGGAGAGTTTCTCCGGGGTTTCTTGTCTTTGAGCTTTGTTGCCCCTCTTCAGAACACTGCAGTTTCACTGTACACTGCTACTTCGCCGCCTGATAGATTTTTACGACTTCGTCCTTTGTCAGCGGCACGTACCAGCCCGCCGCGTTCTTCACG
>JAILFI010000113.1 GCA_024697655.1 Clostridiales bacterium | reverse complement strand
CATCGGTGTACTTCCTTTCTTACCGCTGAATGGGAAAAACAAAAGGGTCCTGTCCGCTTGGGACAAGACCCGGTCTTGCTATGCCACCCATGCACATTGCTGTGCGTTTTCATACGGATACAGCGTGATATCCGCTCCCTTTGTAACAGGCGGAGCTCCCGTCAGGCATTACTCGAGGAATCGCTTAAGCGACGCCTTTTTCTTCCTGCCCTCACGAGTCCATTCGGTCCGGCCGTCCTTACCGCATTCCCACCATCAGCGGCTCTCTTTGAATTCGGGACACGTACTTACTACTCTCGATCATCGGTTTGGATATTGATTTATGTAACGGAGTATACGCCGGTGAAAAACGTTTGTCAACAGACGTTTTATTAATTTATTGTGTTAAATAATTGTCTTTTTATGAATCAGCCGGCCGCTGTCAGAATTGCATCATAAACGGGACGCTGCGCAATACGGCGATTCACACAGCAGGGCACATTCTTATGGAAAAGCGACGCCAACTGTAGTACAATATAATGCGTGAAAAATTGACCATTTTCATGGTACAGATCCCCGCAGGCAGGGGTCAAAAGAGAAAGAAGAACATTTATGATCTATAAGAACATTCTAAAAGCCGTTGGAAACACCCCTCTGATCAAACTCAACCGCATGACCGGCCCGAACGACGCCGACGTATACGTTAAGTACGAAGGCCTCAATGTCGGCGGGAGCATCAAGACCAGAACCGCTCTGATGATGATCGAAGAGGCGGAAAAACGCGGTGAGCTTTCAGAAGACAGCATTATCGTGGAGCCGACAAGCGGCAATCAGGGGATCGGTCTTTCGCTTGTCTGCGCAGTCAAGGGCTATCGCTGCATCATCATCATGCCCGACTCTGTCAGCCGTGAACGCCGCTATCTGATGCGGCAGTACGGCGCAGAAGTCAAGCTGGTCCATGATGCCGGCGACATCGGTAAAGCCATCGCAGCATGCATGGACAAAGCGATGGCGATGGCGGCGGATGATCCGCGAGTCTATGTGCCCAACCAGTTTTCCAATACAGACAATCTGCTGGCGCACACCCGTCACACGGCGCTGGAGATCCTGGAACAGGTCGGCGGCCCGATTGACGGTTTCTGTTCCGGTGTCGGCACCGGCGGCACGATCACGGGGATCGGATCGATCCTGAAAGAATACTGGCCGGAGATCAAGATCAATGTTGCGGAGCCTGCCAACGCGGCGATCCTGTCCGGCGGTAATATCGGCACGCATCTGCAAATGGGTATCGGAGACGGTTTGATCCCGGATATTCTGGATACCAGTATCTATGATGAGATCACGATCGTCACAGACGAAGAAGCCATTCACACGACAAAATCCCTGGCAAAGAAAGAGGGGATCCTCTGTGGCATCAGCAGCGGCACCAACGTGGCCGTCGCGCTCAAAATGGCAAGAAAGCTCGGGAAGGGCAAGGTCGTTGTGACCGTGCTTCCCGATACAGGAGAACGCTACTTCAGCACACCGCTGTTCGAACTGTCCGGCATCGCTGACTGATGCGGCGGTTCTCCGGCATACAGGAACGGGAAGGAACGATATGGTCCATATCGGAAACGACTGGGACGACCTGCTCGCGGAAGAGTTCAAAAAAGAATACTATCTGCAGCTCAGGGAGTTCCTTAAAAAAGAATATTCGACGTACCGGGTCTATCCGGGCATGTACGACATCTTCAACGCGCTTAAGTACACTCCGTACAGCAAAGTGAAAGTCGTCATCCTGGGGCAGGATCCGTATCACGAACCGGGGCAGGCCCACGGGCTGGCATTTTCCGTGCAGCCCGGCGTCCCCAAGCCGCCGTCACTGATCAATATTTTTCAGGAACTGCACGACGATCTGGGGATCCCTGAACCGCACGACGGCACACTTACCAAGTGGGCTGAGCGGGGCGTTCTGCTTCTCAATACCGCTCTGACGGTCCGCGAGCACCAGGCCAACTCCCATCACGGCAAAGGCTGGGAGATCCTGACCGACCGGATCATCGAACTGCTGGGAGAACGCAAAGAACCGATGGTATTCATGCTGTGGGGCAACAACGCCAGATCCAAGCGTGATCTGATCGACCGGACCAGGCATTTTGTTATGGAAGCGCCGCACCCGAGCCCGCTGTCCGCGCACAGAGGGTTCTTCGGCGGCAGGTATTTCAGCCGTGCGAACAACTTCCTGAAAGAACCTGTCGATTGGCGTTTATAACTGTTTATAAAAGGAACGCTGCCAAGAAGCGATTCCGTGATCTACCATAAAGGAGGCTGACATGAGCAAAGCTGTTATCATCATATTGATCCTCTTAGCGATCATCGTCATTTACTTCATCACTGGATACAACGGGTTTATCAAGCTGAGAAACAGTGTTGAAGAAGCGTTTTCCACGATGGATGTCTATCTGAAAAAGCGGTTTGACCTGATCCCGAATCTGGTCGAGACCGTAAAAGGGTATGCCGCGCACGAAAAAGGCACGCTGGAGAATGTCACCGAAGCGAGAACGGCAGTTATGAACTCCGCGACCACAGCGGACAAACTGGCAAATGAGTCCATCCTTTCCGGGACCCTGCGCAGCCTGTTCGCGGTAGCAGAGAACTATCCGGAACTGAAAGCCAACACGAACTTCCTGGAACTGCAGGGGCAGCTCGAACAGACAGAGAACGACATCGCAAATTCCAGAAAGTACTACAACGCAGTCGTCAAGCAGTTCAATACCAAATGCGAAACGTTCCCGAGCAACATCATCGCCGGTCTGTTCCACTTCACAAGACGTCCGATGTTCGAAGTTTCCGCGGAAGAAGAGAGAGAGAATGTCAAAGTATCGTTCTGATTCAGCAAAGCACACACCGGCAGCAAAGCGGTTCGGAAAACGCGGGATTCTGCTCGCGCTGTCTTTGCTTGCTGTTCTGCTGACAGCACTGCCGGCTTTTGTTTACGCCGATACGGACAGTGCGCCTGATTTTGCAACGGAACGGTTTGACGTCACGATCAATGTCAAGGATGACAATTCCGCGTACATCACGGAAAACGTCGATATCTCGATCCTTTCTCCGATCCACGGGATCTACCGGTATATCCCACTGGCAAACACCGTGCAGTATTACGACAAGCAGGGCAAACCGATCGACAAAACGCGCAAGAACATCAAGGTGGAGGATATCACCGTCGAGCGCGACATGTATGACGCATATAAAGAAAACGGCAACATGATCCTGAAGATCGGGGATCCCGATACGCTTGTCAGAGAGCCTCATCAGTACACATACTCCTACCGGGTACGGATGTACGATGACGGCATCAAAGACTACGACGTTTTCTATTACAATGTCATCCCGACCGACTGGGAGACCTCGATCAAAACGAGTACGATCACCATCAATATGCCCAAGGAGTTCGCGGAATCCGACGTGAATGTTCTGGTTGGAAAACCGTCGGAGGGCATGTTCGGCGGGGAAGATAAAGTTTACGGTAAACAGTATTATGAATGGGCGATCGAAGGGAATACGATCACCATCAATACTTTGAAGGAACTCCCTCAAGGTTCCTACATCACAGTCGGCATCATGCTCCCGGAAGGGTATTTCACCGGCGAACTGAGCGACCGCAAGACCTATCTGTTCCTGTATGTGCTCGGATTGGCGTCCGGCCTTTTGATGCTCTATATGTGGTTCACGAAAGGCCGCGATCCGAAGTCTGTCCAGACGGTCGAATTCTACCCGCCGGACGGACTGACGCCCGCTGAGATCGGATACATCATCGACGGGACCGTGGACCGCGCAGATGTCCTCTCACTGCTGATCCATTTCGCGAATAAAGGGTATCTTACCATTGAGGAAACAGGCAAAGATGCTTATACCGTCCATAAAATGCACGATCTGCCGCCGACAGCAAAGGATTTCGAGGCGATCTTCTTCAACGGTCTGTTTGCTTACGGTGACAGCGCGGATCTGACGGATCTGCCGGAAGACTTCTATACAACCTATCAGGCAACCCGTGAATCCATTGCCAATTCCTATCAGACACGCGGGAAACGGCTGTTCTCCCGGACTGCGTCCAAGTGGCGGGTGCTGAGCTTTGTGATCGCCGTCGGCGTGTCGCTGCTCGGCGGTCTGATCATCGCCAGACTGTTCGGCAACATCGCTTTGATGGGTGCCACCGCGGGCATCGTCGTCTGTCTCGTCTGGTCCTACATCCTTGCGATCCTGGTCGAGGATAAAAGATATGTCAGCAAAAAAGGCGGGCGTTTCTTCAAGACCGTCCTCAGTCTTGTCCTCCTTGCGCTTGCAATGGCAGGGACCTATCTGCAGATGTATCTGTCTGTTGGTACGCGGCTCGGCGCCATCCTGTTCATGTTTATGGAAGTCAGCGGCTATTTCGCTGTCCGCTTCATGCGCGCCAGAACCAAATACGGGGCAGATCTTTTAGGCAAGGTGCTCGGGTTCAAAGAATTCATCAATGTCGCCGAACTGGCCAAACTGGAGATGCTCGTCGAAGAAGATCCTTCGTATTTCTATGATATCCTGCCGTACGCATATGTGATGGGACTGTCCAAGAAATGGGCAAAGAAGTTCGAAAACATCCATACGGAAGCGCCGGACTGGTACAGTGCGTCTTACGGCGGCGGAGCTGTCTTCAACAGCTGGATGTTCTACCGCAGCTTTGATCACTGCATGGATACTGCCGGCAGTTATATCTCCACGCCGCCCGCGCCGGAGGGCTTTTCCGGCGGCGGTTCTTTCGGCGGAGGCGGTTTCTCCGGCGGCGGAGGATTCGGCGGAGGAGGCGGCGGCAGCTGGTAAGACCGCCGGTCTTGAAAACGAACAGTCAACCAATACTATCAGGCATTTATAAACAGAAAGGCGAGCAAGTGGCTCAGAAACAGAGAATCATCAACATCGCTGTCATCGCGCACGTCGATGCCGGCAAATCCACATTAGTCGACGCATTCCTTAACCAGAGCGGTGTATTCCGCGACAACGAAGAAATCGTGGAATGCGTCATGGACAGTGACGCGATCGAGCGTGAACGCGGCATCACCATCTATTCCAAGAACTGTTCCGTCATGCACAATGATGTGAAGATCAACATTGTTGATACACCGGGACATGCGGATTTCAGTTCCGAAGTCGAACGCATCATGAAGACCGTCGATACGGTCATCCTGCTGGTGGACAGCAGCGAAGGTCCGATGCCGCAGACGCGGTTCGTCCTTAAAAAATCCCTGGAACAGGGGCTCAACCCGATCCTTCTGATCAATAAGATCGATAAGAAAGACAAGCGCATCGATGAGGTCGTCGATGAAGTCTACGAACTGTTCATGGACCTCGAAGCCAATGACGAGCAACTGGATTTCCCGATCCTGTACGGCATCGCCAGACAGGGTATCGTTGTCCGCGATCCGAAAGAGGTCGAGGGCATCGAGATCGAGAAGGGCGGTCAGAAGATCCGCAAGAATTTCAAAGGACAGGACGGCTTCGATATCACGCCTCTGTTTGAGACCATCGCAGAGCATTGCCAGCCGTATCCGGACAGGACGGAGGAACCGCTGCAGCTGCAGATCTCTTCGCTTGCCTATGACGACTATATCGGGCGTCTTGGCATCGGCCGTATCACGAGCGGGACACTCAAAGAGGCACAGCAGGTAGCTGTCTGCAAGGCGGACGGGACTGTCGTCAACAAGAAGATCAACCAGGTATTTGTATATAAAGGGCTAGGACGTGTGCCCGTCAAAGAAGCGGAATGCGGCGATATTGTCGTTGTATCCGGCATTTCCGACATTTCCATCGGCGAGACCATCTGCGCGGTCGACGATCCGCAGCCGATGGAGATGATCCATATCGAAGAACCGACGCTTTCCATGAACTTTCTCGTCAACGACTCACCCTTTGCAGGGAAAGTCGGCAAGTTCGTGACCTCGCGTCACATTCGTGAGCGTCTGCGCAAGGAACTGGAGGTCAACGTCGGTCTGCTCGTTGAAGAGACGGATTCGACGGACTGCTTCAAGGTATCCGGCCGCGGGGAACTGCACCTTTCGATCCTCATCGAAAACATGCGCCGCGAAGGATACGAACTGGCCGTCAGCAAACCGCAGGTCATCATGAAACGCGACGAGAACGGCAAACGTCTGGAGCCGATGGAGGAAGTCGTCATCTCCGTTCCGGAAGAGTATTCCGGTTCTGTCATCAGCAAACTCAATATCCGCAAGGGCGAAATGCGTGCGATGCGCAATGAAAACGGGTTTATCCAGATGGAGTATCTTGTCCCGACAAGAGGTCTGCTCGGCTACCGATCCGAATTCATCAATGAAACACGCGGGGAAGGCACCATGGTTCGCCGGTTTGACAGTTTTGCGCCTTTTGTCGGTGAGATCCCGCAGCGCACGAACGGCGTTGCCATCGCGCAGGAAGAGGGGGTCACCACCCCGTATGCGCTGTCCAATATCGCGGAACGTGTCACCCTGTTCGTCGAGCCCGGCACAAAGGTATACGAGGGCATGATCGTCGGCATGAACAGCCGCAATGACGATATGGTCGTCAATCCCTGCAAAGCTAAACAAAAAACCAACATGCGCGCCGCCGGCAGCGACGATGCGGTCCGCGTGCCGCCTGCCGTCAAGTACTCGCTCGAAGAAGCGCTTGAATTCATCAACGATGACGAGCTTGTGGAAGTCGTCCCAGATGACATCCGCCTGCGCAAAAAGTATCTGAACGAACTGGAAAGAAGACGGAAGAGGAACAGAGGGGAACTCTAATATGGAAATGAAGACGACGAATTACAAATTCTTTCAGCACAAGGACTGCGAATTCTTCCCGTGCCATCAGGGCATAGAGGAAGAGAAGTTCAACTGCCTGTTCTGCTACTGTCCGCTTTTCGCGCTCGGCGATGAATGCGGCGGCAATTTCAGCTATGATAATGAACACGGCATCAAAGACTGTTCCGGCTGTCTCGTTCCGCATCAGAAAGGCAACTACGAGTACATCACAAAGAAGCTCGGGATCCTGATCGAACGGACGAAGAAAACGCCGGCAGAAGACAGCGCCGAATAATCACGGAGGCTGGTCGTGGCGTTCACACATCTTCACGTTCATACGGAATACAGCCTGCTGGACGGTGCGGCAAAGATCAGCCGTCTGGTGGAACGGGCCGCGGAACTCGGCATGGAGTCGCTGGCCATTACAGACCACGGTGTCATGTACGGCGCCGTGGAGTTTTATAAAGCCTGTAAAGCGGCCGGGATCAAACCGGTCATCGGTTGTGAAGTCTATGTGGCGCCGCGCACACGGTTTGACAAGGATAATGTCCGGGACCGTGAAGCCGGCCATCTGATCCTTCTCGCTAAGGATGCCGCAGGGTACCGTAATCTGTCCCGGCTCGTTTCACGCAGTTTTACAGAAGGGTTTTACTACAAACCCCGTATAGATAAGGAATTGCTGCGCGCGCACAGCGAAGGTCTGATCGCGTTGTCAGGCTGCCTGGCGGGGCATATCCAGAGGGCGCTGCTGGCGCATGATTACGAAAAGGCGCTGGCGGAAACGAAAGAAATGCAGGATATCTTCGGGCCGGAGGATTTCTACCTGGAGATCCAGGATCACGGACTCCGCGAACAGCAGGAGATCCGTCCTCTTCTGCTGCGTCTTTCCAAAGAATCCGGTGTACCGCTTGCCGCGACGAACGATGTCCACTATGTAGACAGCAAAGATGCGGCGGTGCAGGATATCCTCCTGTGTATTCAGACCAATTCGCTCGTTGATGACAAAGACCGGCTTCGTTTTGAGAGCGACCAGTATTACCTGAAAAGCGAAGAGGAGATGAAGGATCTTTTCGCAGCGATTCCTTCAGCACTCGAGAATACAGAAAAGATCGCGGCACGGTGCTGCTTTGATTTTGATTTTGACACGCTGCACATCCCGGACTATCCGGTCCCTGACGGCACGACGCCGATGGAATACCTGCGGCAGCTCGTCGAGGAAGGGCTGGAAAGGAAATACGGTCAGAAGACGCTCGCGCTGTCCGAACGCATGGAGCGGGAACTGTCCGTCATCGAAAGCATGGGGTATGTAGAGTACTTCCTGATCGTCTGGGACTACGTTGCGTTCGCGCGAAAGAATGACATCCTGGTCGGTCCGGGCAGAGGCTCCGCTGCCGGCAGTCTCGTCGCGTACTGTCTGGATATCACAGACACCGATCCTATCGCGCACGGTCTGATCTTTGAGCGGTTCCTCAATCCCGAACGCGTCAGCATGCCCGATATCGACATCGACTTCGCCGACGACAGGCGGCATGAAGTGATCGACTACGTCGTACGGAAGTACGGCACGGACCGCGTGACCCAGATCATCACGTTCAATACGTTCGGCGCAAGGGGCACGATCCGCGATGTCGGCCGCGTGATGGATCTGCCGCTCGACCTAGTAGACAGCATCGCAAAGATGGTGCCGCAGCAATACAACATGACGCTTGACCGGGCGCTCGTATCGAGTCCGGAACTGAAAGAACGGTATGAGGACGATATTCGTATCCGCCGGCTGATCGATGCTTCCCGCGGGATCGAGGGAATGCCCCGGCACACGTCCGTCCATGCAGCCGGAGTGGTCATATCCAGAGAGAAAATCGAAGACTACATCCCGCTCCATACATCGGACAAAGGGGTGGAAACGCAGTACGAAGCGCCTCTTCTGGAAGAGATGGGCTTCCTCAAAATGGACTTTCTGGGGCTGCGCAACCTGACGGTGATCCACAATGCGGTCCGGATGATCCACGACAATACAGGCAAGGCGATCGACATGGCGAAGATCAACTACGAAGACCCGCAGGTCTACGCCATGATCGCGGCAGGCAACACAGCCGGCGTTTTCCAGCTTGAATCTGCAGGTATGACCCGGTTCATGAAAAAACTGCGTCCGGACTGTTTTGAAGACATCGTTGCCGGCATCTCTCTGTTCCGGCCGGGGCCGATGGCATCCATCGACACGTACATCGAGAATAAAAAGCATCCGGAAAGCATCCACTACCTGCACGAAAGTCTCCGGCCGATCCTGTCCGTCACCTACGGATGCATGGTCTACCAGGAGCAGGTCATGCAGATCGTCCGGGATCTGGCAGGGTATACTTACGGCCGTTCCGACGTCCTGCGCCGGATCATGAGCAAAAAGAAGAAAAAGGAAATGCTCGAAGAAAAGGAGATTTTCCTTGCGGGAGCGGAGAAAAACGGTGTGCCGCGCCCGGTCGGCGAGCAGATCTTCGACCAGATGATCAGCTTTGCGGAGTACGCATTCAACAAGTCACATGCAGCTGCTTACGCGATTGTCGGGTACCAGACAGCCTGGCTCAAGTATTACTATCCTACCGAATTCATGGCCGCGCTGCTGACTTCCGTGACCGGCGATGCAGGGATGCAGGCATACTATATCAGGAACTGCAGGGAAAACAACATCCGGATCCTGCCGCCGGATGTCAATGAATCCGGGACACATTTCACGGCAGTCGCACCGGGGAAGATCAGGTTCGGACTGGCAGCGATCAAGAACGTGGGAGAGAGCGCGGTCGACTCGCTTGTTTCGAAAAGAGAATCGCTCGGCGGATTCAGGGACATCTATACATTCTTCGACAACATCGACACAAGGGTGCTGAACAAGCGCGCCTGCGAGAGCATGATCAAAGCCGGCGCTTTTGATTCGCTGGAACCGAACAGAGCCAGCCTGCTGGCAGGGTTTGAAGAACTGATGGAATCCGCCCAGAACGACCAGCGCACGACAGTCGCCGGACAGATCTCGCTGTTTGCGACGAACGAGGATGCTATGGACGGTGCAAGCGCCCGCAGTCTGCCCAAGGTTGCGAACTTTTCACCGAAGATCCTCGGTGCGATGGAAAAAGAGAATCTGGGTGTTTATATCACCGAAAACCCGCTCAGCGAATACCAGGATCTGATCGAACAGCTGACGGAAGTCGACACGCAGGTCCTCCGCGATCCTGATCAGCAGCTCGTCAAAGACAAGGACAAAGTGACCGTCGCAGGCATTCTGACAGGGCTGCGCACACGGATGACCAGGAACAACACTCTGATGGCGAATGCGTATCTGGAAGACCTGTACGGCCGTGTGGAAGTCCTGATCTTCCCGAAGACATATGAACGCTGCAGGGGTATACTGGAAGGAGAACCGGTCGTAGCGGTAAATGCCGTTGCGGAATTCGACGACGAGGGCGGCGTCAGACTGCTGGCAAATGCCGTCACCCTGATGGATGACGTCCTCGCAAGCATGCCGGTAAGATACCGGATCAAAGTCCTGGCCGACGATGAGAAAACCGCACGGGATATGATCTTTCACATCCTCGGCAGAACGAAGGCGTGGCGCACGCAGGCAGGCAGCGGTTATCCGGCGGGCGGACTGAAAAACGACGAATTGAGGCTTTATATCCGTCAGGCGGATGGGAACACGAAAGCCGTGGCAAAGATCGCTGTACGGGCCGAAGAGGGGCTCACAGAAGCACTGAAAAACGCGTTTGGCGACGGGAACGTCAAACGGGAACAGATCATGTTGTAGAAAGGACTTGGAAATGATAAAACGGATCGGTGTACTCACAAGCGGCGGAGATGCTCCGGGCATGAATGCCGCGATCAGAGCGGTGACCAGGACCGCTCTTGGAAAAGGGATGGAAGTCATCGGTTTTGTCGGCGGCTACGATGGTCTGATCGACAGGAACACGATGGTACTCGACAAGCGCACCGTGGGCGGCATCCTGCAGTTCGGCGGCACGGTCCTGAAGACAGCGCGCAGCAAACGGTTCATGACAGACTACGGTGTGGATGCAGCCGTTGAAACGCTCGACTTCTACGGCATCGACGCATTGGTCGTCATCGGCGGCGACGGCTCTTTCCGCGGTGCGGAAGAACTCAGCAGGCGCGGAATCTGCGTGATGGGGCTGCCCGGCACGATCGACAATGATATGGGTTATACGGACTATACGATCGGTTTTGATACTGCCGTCAATACCGTGATCGAAGCGATCGGCAAGATCAAAGACACGGCGATCGCACATAACAAGATCACGATCATAGAGGTCATGGGCAGGCATTGCGGTGACATCGCGCTGTACAGCGGTCTGACCGGCGGGGCGGAGTACATTATGCTTCCGGAACTCGAACTGGATATCGACGGCCTGATCGAGAAGATTAATGAAGGCATCGAACGGCACAAGCATCACTGCCTGATCATCAAGGCGGAAGGGGTTCCTGTGACGAATGCCGAACTTTCCGCGATCATCACGGAACGGACCGGACAGGAGCCGCGCGAGGTCGTGCTCGGGTTCCTGCAGCGCGGCGGCAGCCCGTCTGCCAGAGACCGCCTGATCGCTTCCAAAATGGGCGCGTATGCTGTCGAACTGATCGACAAAGATACCGCAAGCCGCGCGATCGGCCTGCAAGGCCGTGAGATCACCGCCATGGACCTCACCAAAGCGATCGGGATCAAACGGGAAGCGGATCTCGAACTGATGGGTCTCATGTATGATCTTGCGTAGGAAGTGTCTGATCAAAGATAACACAAAAGCGGTCAGTCGGATGACTGACCGCTTTCTTCTTCCCGGATATCCGAAAGATCGATGCCGATGTCGTTGCCGAGGAGCCGTGCAAAGGAGATCGCACCTTTGCCGTACTTTCGTCTGACTTCGTCCACGGCCCGGTCCAGGGTTTCTGTTTTTTCGCGGTCGCCCGTGCCTGTACCGAACATATCCATCTGGACTTCGCTGTAGGATTCGTCACACAGATTGATCCCGGTAACAGTGAGCAGCCTTACTGGTTTGTGCAGGAAAGGCGTTTCCGAAACGATGGACAATGCCGCCTTGAAGATCTCTTCCGCGGTATTGACCGGCGCGGGGAGCGTCTTCTGCCTGGAAATCGTCTTAAGAGATGGGTCCTTGATGTCCACTTTGACACCGAAGGCCTTCATTTCATGCGCTCTGAGACGGGATGCCACATGGTCGCTGAGCGCCGCGAGAGCAGTTCGGATATCTTCTTCGCCCCGCAGGTCTCTGCGGAACGTGATGCCGTTGCCTACAGACTTGATCTTCTGTTTTTCCCAGGCAAGCGCGACGGGGGCTTCGTCAAGCCCGTTGGCATACTCGTAAAGCATGCCGCCGTACTTACCGAATTGAGCGGTCAGGAAAGACCGGTCGGAAGAGGCGATGTCACCGATCGTCAGAATGTTGTATTTTGCCAGTTTTTCAGCAGTTGCGCTGCCGACAAAGAACATGTCGGAGGCAGGGAGCGGCCAGAGGATCTCTTTGTAGTTTTCTCTGGTGATGACCGTTGTCGCATCCGGTTTTTTGTAATCGCTGCCCATCTTGGCGAAGATCTTGTTGAAGGAAACACCGGCGGACAGAGTGAGACCGGTTTCTTCCCGGACGGTCCTGCGGATCGTGTCGGCAATGGTCTTCCCGTCACCGAAGAGTCGCTGACTGGCCGTGACATCGAGCCACGACTCGTCGATGGAGAAGGGCTCTACCATATCGGTATACCGCTGATAGATCTCATTGATGATCCCGCTCCAGTACTTGTATTTATCGTGATGCGGTGCGACAAGTTTGAGATCCGGGCACAGCCGGAGCGCCTGCCAGACAGTCATGGCCGTTTTGATCCCATACCTTTTGGCTTCTTCGCTTTTGGCAAGAATGATGCCGTGGCGGTTCTCCGGATCGCCGCAGACAGCCATCGGCAGCCCAACAAGGTCGGGCCTTGAGAGCAGCTCGACGGAGGCGTAGAATCCATTCATATCGCAGTGCAGGATGGTGCGGTCCTTCGTGTTCGTTTCCATACGCATATCATAATCCATTCACCGGGCGATTCTCAAGTATGGTATACTGTTGAAGACTAGAACTCAACACATCGAGGAGGTATTCATGAAATCATCCAATATACCGGACTACGATATCGCGATCATCGGCGGCGGTGCTGCCGGCATGGCGGCTGCTGTAACAGCCAGGATCGCCAGCCGCGGTGCATCGATCGTGATCCTTGAAAAGAACGACAAACTCGGCAAAAAACTGTATGCGACAGGCAACGGACGCTGCAATCTGTCCAACGTACGGGCATACGGCTGCTGGGACGTTGTTTTTATGTTTGAAGAGATCGGGATGATGTGCACGGAGGATAACGAGGGGCGTATGTATCCTGCCTCCGAGCTTGCGGGCGATGCGGTCTTCTTTCTGGAGGACTTTATCCGCAATCACGACGTCGATGTGATGACCGGCACCGCTGTCGAAAGTGTCGAACCGGCCCCTGCAGGCGGCTATCTGATCCGCAGCGGAGATATCACGGTGCATGCCACAAACGTGCTTCTTGCACCGGGCGGAAAAGCAGGTCCGATGTATGGGACAACAGGCGATGGGTATTTGATGGCGAAAAAGCTCGGCTACGAACTCAGCCCCGTGTATCCCGCTCTGACAGGGATCGAGACGAATGTGAAGTCTCTGAAAGGGGTCCGCATGAGGGCGCTGGTCAAGCTCCTGCGCAAAGGTGAAGTCATCTATGAAGAGTTCGGGCAGGTCCAGTTCACCGATTACGGCATGTCCGGCATCGTCATCATGAACGCTTCGGCACTGGTCGAACTGAAAGACGGACTTTCTTTTAACGACTATGAACTGGTTCTCGATTTTGTGCCGGACCGCATTGACGCAGAACTCAATGCGCTGCTCGGGCACCGGATCGAAAAAGGGGTATCCGCACTGCGCGGGTTTGTGCCCGAAAAACTGGCTGCGCACATCCAGGCGCAGGCTGACAGCGTCTTTGAGGATGAAAAGAATTCCAAAAGCGAACAGCAGGTCTATTTTGACTCTCTCAGAGGGATGCGTTTCCAGGTGACAGGTGTGCATGGCTGGAAAGGGGCGCAATGCACCTGCGGCGGTGTCAAGCTGGATCAGGTGTTCGAAAGAACGATGGCGTCGCGCCTTCATAAAGGCCTTTATTTTGCCGGTGAGATCCTCGATGAATGCTATCCCTGCGGCGGATTCAATCTGACACAGGCGTTTTTCACCGGTCTCAAAGCAGGGAAAGCGATGGCGTTGGCTGTCCGCAAATAAAGGTATAGGGCATGAACAGATACCGCATCAGCGAAGTCAAGATCGGGATCTTTGAGGACCCTGAAGAAGCGCTTGAGAAAGCGATCTATAAGCGTCTCAGAAAAACGGCCGGCAGACTGCCGTCCGGGTTTGCGGTGTCTTCCTATGAGGTCGTCAGAGAGTCCGTCGATGCGCGCAGAAAATCGCAGATCCTGCGTGTCTACACCATCGATATCGAGACAGCGGCGACTTTGCCGCTCAAGGAATCGCCCGATCTGACATACCGGCAGCTGTATGCCGCGGAGCAGCCATCTGCTCCGCCTGTCGTGGTCGGTGCGGGGCCTTGCGGACTCTTCTGTGCACTGATCCTGGCCCGCGGCGGTCTTCAGCCTCTGCTGCTGGAACGCGGCCGCGCCATGGACGATCGGATCAGGGACGTCGAACGGTATTGGAACGAAGGTATTCTCGACGAATCTTCCAATGTCCAGTTCGGAGAAGGCGGCGCGGGGACGTTCTCAGACGGCAAACTCACGACCGGAATACGTGATCCGCGCGTCAGGAAAGTCCTCGAAGAATTCGTCGCCGCGGGGGCCGATCCGTCGGTCCTCTGTAAACAGCGGCCGCACCTCGGTACCGACAGGCTGCGTGAGATCATTCCTGCGATCCGGCGGGAAATCGAACAACTGGGCGGTCAGGTCCTCTTTGGTGAACAGGTCACGGATATATGCACAGAAGGAACAGGCGTGGAACGCACTGTGACTGGTGTCAGGACGGCAGGCGGTCATGCGTTCGCAGCTTCTTCCGTTGTTCTTGCAGTCGGACACAGCGCCAGAGACATCTTCCGTATGGCACACGGAATGGATCTGCCCATGGAACAGAAACCGTTTTCGATCGGCGTGCGCATCGAACATCCGCAGGACCTGATCAATGCCGCCATGTTTGGAGAAGACTGGCGGCAGATAACGGATATCATCGGACCGGCGGATTACAAAATGGCGGTCCACAAGGACAGCCGGGGAATCTATACGTTCTGTATGTGCCCCGGCGGAGAAGTCGTCATGTCCGCCAGTGAAAAGGAAACGATCGTCACTAACGGGATGAGTTACAGCGACCGTGGAGGGGCGTTTGCAAACAGCGCGCTTCTGGTCGATGTCAGACCTGCGGACACGGCGGCATGGGCAGATGATAAAGACTTCCCCGGTGTGCTGTCAGGAGCTGCCTTCCAGCGTTGCTATGAGCAGGCAGCGTACCTGGAAGGGCAGGGAACCGCACCGTCTGTACAACTCGCGGATCTTTCCGGTTCGGCGGTCGAACGGTCGCTTCCCGCCTATGTACCGCAGTATATGTCACTGGCGATGCCGGTATTCGGCAGCCGGATCAGGGGATTCGACGCACCGGACGCGCGGCTGACAGGAGTGGAAACGCGCAGTTCTTCCCCCGTCAGGATCCTGCGGGATGAAGAAACGCTGCAGAGCATCGTCAGCGGGCTGTTCCCCGCAGGCGAAGGTGCAGGCTACGCAGGCGGGATCACCTCTGCTGCCGTCGATGGGATCCGCATCGCGGAAACGATCCTCCGTCAGTATGCGTCAGGCGATGAATGAATTTTCAGAAACTTTTCTCTGAAACCGTACTATTTGGAAGAAATTGTGTTATAATAAATGTATCAAGAATGGTCGCTGACATCTGACAGCTTGTGTACAATGCGGCAGGATCGCCGGTACAGTTAAATAGGAGGTGCACCATGGATAAACAGATCATCATCACGATCGGGCGCGAGTTCGGCAGCGGCGGTCTGGAGATCGCTGAAAAGCTTTCCGCCAGACTCGGCATCCCTGTCTATGATAAGGAGTATTTCACACAACACCTCAAAGACGACAGGATCATAGAAAGAAATCAGGTTCTGTTTGACGAGAGTTCTCCCTTGACGATGCCTTCCGTTTCCATGATCGGATCAGACTGGTTCGACAGACAGGGCAAGATCGACTATGCGGAGTTCAACTACATCAAAAAAGAAGCCGACGCGGGCAAATCGTTCATTGTCGTCGGCCGCTGCGCGGAATACGTTCTGAAGGATCATCCCGCAAGAGTCAGTTTCTTCATTCTCGGGGATCCTGACATCAAGGCCGCGCGCATCGCGGAGATGTACAATCTGTCCGATCAGAAGGCGCATACCGCCTGCAAGAATATGGACAAGACGAGAAAGGCGTACCACAACTTCTACAGCACTGTGAAGTGGGGCGATTCCAGAGCGTACGATCTGTGCATCAACAGCTCCCGTGTCGGGATCGACAACGCGGTCGGGATCATCGAGAACTACATCAAAGTATGGAAACAATAGTATTTAAGAAAAAGAAAAGGAGCCGCGATCCGGCTCCTTTTTTTCATGCTTTGATCAGAAGGCTCTTTCCGGTCATCTCAGGCGGGATCGGAAGGCCCATCATATCGAGCAATGTCGGTGAGAGGTCGCAGAGCCTGCCGCCGTCCGCAAGCGGTGCGGCGTTCTCGGCGATGTGGATGAGCGGAACTACATTGAGGGAATGCGCGGTCATCGGACCGCCGTTTTCATCGATCATGACGTCCGCATTGCCGTGGTCCGCGGTCAAAAGCAGCTGTCCGCCTTTGGAAAGGACCTTCTCCACGATCTTTCCGACGCAGGTGTCGACCGCTTCCACAGCCGCCACGGCAGCTTCCAGAACACCGGTATGGCCGACCATATCGCAGTTTGCAAAGTTCAGGATGACAACATCATAAATATCCTCGTCCAGTTTTTCCAGCAGAGCATCTGTCACAAGATAAGCGCTCATCTCCGGCTGCATGTCATAGGTCGGAACCTTCGGAGAGGGGATGAGCAGGCGGTCTTCACCCGGATTGGGCGCTTCCACACCGCCGTTGAAGAAGAACGTGACGTGCGCGTACTTTTCCGTTTCCGCGATGCGCAGCTGTCTGGCACCAAGCGAGGAGAGGTATTCTCCGAGTGTGTTTTTATAAGTTTCCGGTTTGAACGCGATCTCAACATTCGGAAGAGTCGCATCGTATTCCGTCATGCAGATGTAGCACAGATCCCGGATGGTTTTCCGCCGTTCGAACCCGTTGAAATCCGGATCTACAAAGGTACGGGTGATCTCTCTGGCACGGTCCGGCCGGAAATTGAACATGATCATCGCGTCGCCGTCATTCACGGTCATGGCCGGATCAATAGAAGTGGGGAGGACGAACTCGTCATTGTCGCCCCGTGCATAAGAGTTTTCGACGGCTTCTTTCGCTGTGGACGCATGGAGCTGGTTGGCAAGCGTCATCGCATCATAGGCTTTCTGCACACGCTCCCAGCGCTTGTCACGGTCCATCGCGTAATAGCGGCCGGAGATGGTCGCGATGCGGCCAAGTCCGATTTTCTGCATATAGGTTTCGAGCTGTTCCAGATATGTGACCGCGCACTGCGGCGGCACATCACGTCCGTCCAGGAAAGCATGGACAGCCACCTGTGCGATGCCTTTTCTTTTCGCCATGTCGAGCAGCCCGAACAGGTGATCGATGTGGCTGTGGACGCCGCCGTCCGACACAAGTCCGAGAAGGTGGAGACAGGACCCGTTCGCAAGAACATGATCCATCGCTTTGTTCAGTTCCGGGTTTTCAAAGAACGAGCCGTCTTTGATCGCATGTGTGATCAGCGAAAGATCCTGATAGATCACGCGGCCTGCTCCGATGTTGAGATGGCCGACTTCGCTGTTGCCCATCTGTCCTTCCGGAAGACCGACCGCTTCTCCGCAGCACAGCAGCTGGGTATTAGGATAAGTTGCAAAAAGATGATCGAGGTGCGGTGTTTTAGCCAGAGAAATCGCATTGCCGGGACCGTCTGGTGCTTTTCCAAACCCGTCCAGGATCATCAGCATAGTAGGTCTTTTTTTGATATTCATTCGTTACCTCAGTCGTGCTCATATTAGTTATTATCAAGTGTGCCGCAGGGCACACCTATGGGAATTATACCACGAAAATGCTATAATCACAGCGGAGGATCTAAGACAGCATGCGCGACATAAAGTGGACAGATCGCCAGGAAAGCGCGATCAGTGAAAAGAATACCAATCTTCTCGTTTCAGCGGCAGCCGGCTCCGGCAAGACAGCCGTCCTTGTCGAGCGCATCATCCGGCTCATCCTCGAAGGTGGTACCGACATCGACCGCTTTCTTGTCGTCACTTTCACAAAAGCTGCTGCCGCGGAAATGAAAGAAAAACTCGTCCGCGCAGTCCGTGCGCAGATCCGTGTTGAGACAGACCCTGAAAAACGCGCTTTCCTGCACCGGCAGCTCGACCGCATGTATCTGGCGAATATATCGACGTTCCACAGTTTCGCGATCGGTGTGGTGCGGCGGTTCTTCCAGTACGCAGACGTCGATCCGACAGTCCGCGTCATCGATGAAGGAGAAGCGGACATTCTTTTCTGGGACGCGATGGAAGATGTTTTCCGTGCACTGTTCGATGAGAACGACCCGGCGTTTGTGCGTTTCCTCGACCGTCACAGCCGCAACGGCGGCGAAGAATCGCTGCGTCAGGCTCTATTAAAGGACTACAACAGACTGCGCAGCATTCCGCACTACCTGGAATGGCTCGAAGATAATCTGACCAGACTGACAAAACCGGTCCCGGCAGCCCTGCAGGGAGAGGCACTTGCGTATCTTCGCAGTGTATATCTGGATGCCCTTAACAAAGCAAGAGGCACATTCGGTGACCTGTATGAACTGCTCCGTGAAAACGGTGTCGAAACATTTGCCGTCCAGATCGGTGCGCAGCTCGATGCCGTTGATGAAATGATCCGCATCTGCACAGAAC
>JAILFI010000010.1 GCA_024697655.1 Clostridiales bacterium | reverse complement strand
CCGGACGTTATCCGGCACCCTTGCCCTGCGGAGCCCGGACTTTCCTCATACCTCCCGAAGAGGCACGCGACCATCCGGCTTGCCCGAAACTGCAAAGGGCATTATACCACAGGAATCGCTTCATCGCACGCAAAAAAACAGCCGGGCAGTGAATTTTACCTGCCGGCTGTATTTTTCCATATTCCTTTTCTCTTTCCCGCCTCATGTCCTACTTTCCTGCTTTGTTGTAGATCACATCGACCCGTTTGTAGAGCGGTGCGAGCCTGTCGAAGATATCCGTCCAGACGTCCTCGTACAGATCCTTATAGAGTGCGTGTTCTTTCATATCGGGTTCGAAACGGTCGCGTTCATGGACCATCCCTTCCGCGGCGTCGGCGAAGTCGGGGTACTCGCCCATCGCGACAAAACAAGCCATCGCCGCACCAAGTCCCGTTACTTCATGCGTGTGGACGCGGACGACCGGGATGCCGAACATATTCGCCGTAAGCTGGCAGATCTCGCTGCTCTGACTGCCGCCGCCGCCGAGCCGGATCTCCTCCGCCTTGAATCCGCCCGCTTTTTCCGCCTGCCGCACCCCTTCCATCAAGCCGTAGTTGATGCCTTCGATGACGGCGCGGTACATATGGACGCGGCCGTGGTGATCTGTCATCCCGACGAATCCGCCTTTGGCCATCGGCATGCTCGGATTGGGTGTGAAATACGGTTGGAACATCAGTCCGTCGCAGCCCGCAGGGATATCCGCCAGTTTTTCATTGAGCAGTTCGATCGCCGACCGCCCGACCGTCTGTGAAGCGATCTTCTCCAGCTCGGCGAATTCCTTCTGAAACCATGACACCAGCCAGTACCCGCGGTACACTTCGTATTCCGGCGCATACCAGCCGGGGATCACGGACGGGAACGGCGCCATAAACCGCCGCATCTCGTAGTAATCGGGAGACGTAAAATTCGCCGTCGCCATCGTACCGAACGACAGCGCGACCTGTTCTTTCCTCATGCAGCCCATGCCGATGACCTCACAGGCTTTGTCCGCTCCGGACGGGTAGACAGGCGTGCCTTCTTTGATGCCGGTCTCCTCCGCTACTTTCGCGCTGATATAGCCCATGATCGCTCCGGTCTCGACCGGATCGGGCAGCATTTCGCGCGGGATATCGAAGACCGGTCGGATGAGGTCCTTCGGTCCCTTCCAATCCCGCTTTTTATTGTCAAACGGGATATGCCCCACGATGCCCGCCACCGCATCTTTGAACTCTCCGGTCAGACGGTAGTTCAGATAGCCGCCGAGCATGAGATACTTGTACGTCTTCTCCCAGATATCCGGCTGCTGCTCGCGGATGACGTTGCACTGTGCTTTTTTATAGTTGATATCGACCAGTTCGTATGCCCCGGCCGCTTTGAAAACCAGCTTTTTCAGACCGCTGAGCTGCGGGCTGCCCGCCGCGAGCCGTTTGTCCGTCCAGACCATCGCCGGCCGCAGAGGTATCCCGTTCTCATCGACGCAGACCGATGTATCGCGGATCGTGGACACCGTTACGCCCGCCACCGCATCAAATGCGTCGGGATACTTCTCTTTGAGCATCCCGGCCCCGCGGCACATGCAGTCGTAGTACATATCCGGATCCTGCTCCGCCCAGCCAAGTTTGGGAGAATAGTAGGCCGGTTCATAGACGATCTGCGCTTTGCCGGCGATCGTACCATTCCGGTCTATGAGAAGCGCTCTGGTGCTCTGCGTACCAATATCAAATGCCAGCACTGTACTGCCGTTGAAAGTTGTTCCCACGTCCGTTCCTCCTGCCGCAGCAGTTCCCTGCTTAAGGTTGCCTCAGATGAATGTGAATGGATCGATGTTCACCGCGCTTTCCAGCACGTCGAGCTCATCGCCCGCCATGTCGCGCAGTTGTGCGGCAAAGTTCTCCGCAAAATACTTCTCCGTCCCGTAGTGTCCCGCGTCGATCACACCGATGCCCAGTTCCTTCGCCCGCATGGCTTCATGGTACTTGACATCGCCTGTGATCAGCACCTGACACCCTGCAGTTTTCGCTTCGTCCATAAACTCGCTGCCCGCACCGGTGCAGACGGCTGCCTTCAGGACGGTCATGCCGGGGTCTCCCGCTGCGCGGATCTGTCCGCGGGTAAGATCCATCATGTCTGCCGTGTGCAGGAACAGTTCCTGCAGATTCATGGCCGGATGGACATCGCCCGTCACCATCGGCAGGACATCGCCGCCATCCGCCGTATCCACAGGCCGGATCTCCTCCAGTCCGAGAAGATCCGCCAGGAAGAAACTGTTCCCCAGCGGTGCTTTGTCAAAGGTGATGTGAGCGCTGAAGACATCGATCCCGGCGGTCACCAGATCGAGGAGCATCTTTTCATGCACGTCGTCCGCAGAAAGATGATCGACGCCGCCGAAGATCAGCGGATGGTGAGACAGGATCAGATCCGCCTCCTGCTCTTTGGCTTCCTCCACGACCGCAGGCGTCACCTCCAGGCACACCAGCACCCGTTCGATTTCCTCTTTGTCGGTCCGGATCTGTACGCCGCTGTTGTCCCAATCCTCCGGCGCGCCGGAGGCGATCTCCGCAAAACAGCGAAGGAGTGCTTCGTATCTCATTGCCGTTCCTCCCTTGCCTTGATCAGACTCTCGATATAGCGGATATTGCGGTCGCTGACAGCGATCTCTTTTTCATCAATGGTCCCCGCACGGCGCTTGCCTGCGAGATTGCGTTTTTCACGCGCCAGTTTACGCGACAGATACTCGTCCATCAGGGGGTCGTCAAGTTGTCCGTAATAGGACGGGATCTCCCAGAACAGGGTGTCGTCCGCCCCCGGCACCATCTGTGCGAAGAGACTGTCCGGCGCTTCGTTGACGAGGAATCGCTCTTTCTCCTCTTTCCGCGCCGCTTCCGGCACCGCGGCAATGATCTCCCAGATGAACCGGCTTTCCGGGACCAGCCTTTCCTCTTTGATCCCGTACCCGGCTTCCGCAAGGAACCGCCGGAGTTCTCCGGGCGACCTGCGCGGCTGCAGGATATACCGGCCCATGCTCGCGCTCTTTGCGGGATCCGCCCGCAGGATACGCTCCATGAGCCCGCCGCCGATACCTGCCATGACCACCACATCGGCTTCCCCGCAGTGCAGCGGTGCCAACCCGTCTCCGAGCCGTGCTTCCAGCTGTGCGGCGGCATTGTCTTCCGGAGCTGCCCCGTCTGACAGCAACCGGTGCCCGGTCATCCGCGCCTTTGCCAGCGAGCCTTCGCTGACATCGGTCATGACGACATGCGGGCTGCGGCCTGTCTCACACAGAAAGACCGGGAGCTGTCCGTGATCGGTGCCGATGTCCGCAACAGTCTCCCCGTCTCTGATCATATCCGCGATGGTTTGCAGTCTTACACTGAGTTTCATATTACTCGAGGAAATCCTTGAGTTTTTTGCTGCGGCTCGGATGACGCAGCTTCCGGAGCGCTTTCGCCTCGATCTGGCGGATACGCTCACGTGTGACATCGAACTGTTTGCCGACTTCTTCCAGGGTGCGCGTCCTGCCGTCCTCGAGCCCGAAGCGAAGCTTGAGGACTTTCTGCTCTCTCTCCGTCAGTGTATCCAGCACTTCCATGAGCTGTTCGCGCAGCATGGATCTGGCCGCCGCGTCCGCCGGTGCCGGTACGTCGTCATCCGGAATGAAGTCGCCGAGATGGCTGTCTTCCTCTTCACCGATCGGGGTCTCTAAAGAGACAGGTTCCTGTGCGATCTTGATGATCTCACGGACCTTCTCGACCGACAGATCCATCTCCGCCGCGATCTCCTCCGGGGTTGGCTCACGGCCGTACTCCTGGATCAGCTGGCGCTGGACACGCATCAGTTTATTGATGGTCTCGACCATATGCACCGGAATACGGATGGTACGCGCCTGGTCGGCGATCGACCGGGTGATGGCCTGCCGGATCCACCAGGTCGCATACGTCGAGAACTTGAATCCTTTTCTCCAGTTGAATTTATCGACCGCCTTGATCAGACCGAGGTTGCCTTCCTGGATCAGGTCGAGGAACAGCATGCCGCGGCCGACGTAGCGCTTGGCGATGCTGACGACAAGGCGCAGGTTGGCTTCGCAGAGCTTCTGCTTGGCCTCTTCATCGCCTTCTTCCATACGCTGGGCCAGCTCGACTTCCTCTTCCCCGGTCAGAAGCGGCACTTTGCCGATCTCCTTCAGATACATACGGACCGGATCGTCCACGGGGACCGTCTTGGGCAGTGTGCTCTCCAGATTCACTTCCCGCTTGCCGCTCTCGTCGACATCGATGGCTTCGTCCGGAACATTGTCTTCCTCTTCCTCTTCGATCTCGTTGAGTTCGTAGTCGTCGGGCGATTCTTCGGAGACGATCTCGATCCCGCCGCTCATCAGCGCTTCGTAGATCTCCTCCATCTCGTCCTTGTCCATATCGACCATCTCGAGATGCGCGCCGATCTCGCCGTACGTCAGCGTCTTTTTCTTCGCCATCGCCAGAAGCTCGCGGATGTATTCCTCTTTGCTCTTACGGTTGTCCTCTTCTTCGCCGGACTCCGCCTTCATCTCCGCTTCCTGCTCCTGAATCAGCTTTTCGAGTTCATCCTGCTCTTTTCTTGTTCTCTTTTCAGCCACTTCCGTGTCCCCCTAACTCTTTAACTTTCTTTGCACGTCGATCAGTTCTTCCGTGATCCGGTCGACTTCTTCCTTATTCACCGTCCCGTCGGCAAGCGCCAGACGGTCGATCAGGTCCTGTTCCTTCTTTCGCAGCATCGCCCGCTGCGCCTTTGCAAGGCAGTCTTTGTAAGCGCTCTGCGGATCCACCGGCGCCGGCATGCCGTCCCGGATCGCCAGAAAGACGATCTGGTCGTTTTCGTCGAGCTGTTCCAGGACTGCTGTCCCGTCCGGTATCCCGGCCAAAGCCGGTTCTTTCGCGCCGCCGCTGCCGGCTTTTTTACGGAGCCTGCTCATCGCGCCTGCGATCGCTCTGCCGCTGTCGCTTTTAAAGACCTCTTTCCATTCTTCCTCCCGGTCGAGGAATTCCTGCTGTGTGAGGAAGATCTTGATCAGCAGCCGCTCCGTCTGATCGATCGGTGTCTTTGCCGCCGCTTCCTCTTCTTTTTCCGGCTGCCTGCGTACCGGTGTTTTCTCACTGCGGCTGCCTTCCATCTCCCTGCGGATCGCGTCCCGGGAGATCCCGTACCGGTCGGACAGTTCCTTGGTGTACATATCCGCCTCGACGGGGCCGAGTCTTGCGAGCACCCGCGCCGCGTCCATGAGGAAAGCGACCCGGCCGCGGTCGGTCGAAAGGTCGTGCTGCCCCTCCAGATACCGGATCTTGTAATCCGCATACGGCAGTGCCGCGTCCATCAGATCGAGGAAAGCTTCCTTGCCGCGTTGCTTGATGAAATCGTCCGGATCCTTGCCTTCCGTGACGTGCAGCACCCGCACGTCCATCCCTTCCGCCTGGAAGATATCCATGCCGCGCAGCGCCGCCCGGATCCCCGCCTCGTCGCTGTCGTAGCAGAGATAGGCGTTCTTTGTATAGCGTTTGATGAGGCGGACCTGGTTTTCGGTCAGTGCCGTGCCCAGCGATGCCGCCACATTGTGGATGCCTCCCTGATACAGGGAGACCGCGTCCATATACCCTTCTACAAGGACGATCTTATCCTCTTTGACAGCCTCTGCCTTGCTCTGGTACAGACCGTACAGATTGTTCTTCTTCTGGAAGACAGGTGTCTCCTGCGAATTCAGGTATTTCGGCTGCCCGTCCCCAAGGATCCGGCCGCCGAAGCCGATGATCTTGCCGGCCGTGTTCTGGATCGGAAAGATCAGACGGCTGCGGAACTTGTCGTAGTACCTGCTGCCGGACTTCGAGATCAGGCCCAGTTTCATCATCTTGTCTTCATCGATGCCTTTTTCCTTGAGGTGGTCGTACAGTCCGGTCCAGTCGTCCGGCGCATAGCCGATGCCGAATGTATGGAGCGTTTCTTTGGTGAGCCCCCGTCCCGCCGCATATGAAAGCCCGGGATTGGGTCCCTTGCGCAGCTGCCTGTAAAAATACGCGGCGGCCTCGCGGTTGATCCGGTAGAATTCCTCCCGTTCCCCGTGGTCGCCTTTTCCCCACTCGACGGGGATGCCGTACTGGCCGGCGAGCTTTTCCACGGCCTCGGTGAAGTCGAGGTTGTAGTACTGTTTGACGAATTCGATCGCGTCGCCGCCCACTCCGCAGCCGAAGCAGTGGAAATTCTGCCGCTGTTCGGACACGACAAAAGAAGGCGTCTTTTCCTGGTGGAACGGACAGAGCCCTTTGTAATTGATCCCGGTGCGCTTTAACTGGACCACCTGGCCCACAACATCGATGATATTGACTTTTTCTTTGATCTCGTCAACAGTTCTGCTCATGAAAGGTCATCATTCCCAATCTTTCTTATTCGCCCTTCACTAGACATATACGACGGAAAAAAGCAATTTACTTTTTTCTTTTTTACCAGCCTTTGGGCATGAACAGATCGTTGTAGAGATTGATCGCGAACCGGTCGGTCATCCCGGCGACATGATCCTTGACCATCTCCTCCGCGGAGTACTCCCCGATCAGTTCGTACAGATCCTGCGGCAGCCGGGACGGATACTTGCAAAAATAGTGATACAGCGAGGAGATGATGTTCTCCACATACTGCAGATCGGACGCTTTTTTGACGTTCTCGTTGAGATAGACGTTCTCGAACATGAACGCCCGGAGTTCTCCCATCGCCGCGAGAGCGCCGTCGCTCATATGGATCGCGTCTTTGCCGTCGCTTTCGCGGATCATGTCCTTGACGAGATAATCGATGCGCTCGCCGTGCGTGCGGCCGAGTTCTTTCACGCATTCCCGCGGGAGCATACCGGCGGTGATGACGCCGCCGCGGATCGCGTCGTCGATATCGTGGTTGATATACGCGATGCGGTCGGCGGTCTTGACGACCTGTCCCTCCAGCGTGAACGGTTTTTCCTTGCCGTTGTGGTGAAGGATGCCGTCCCGCACTTCCATGGTCAGGTTCATCCCGCGCTCGCCGTGGTGCTCCTCGAGCAGATCCACGACGCGCAGGCTCTGTTCGTTGTGTTTGAATCCGCCGGGATAGATCTCGTTCAGGATCTTCTCACCGTTGTGCCCGAACGGGGTGTGCCCGAGGTCGTGTCCGAGCGCGACCGCCTCTGTCAGGTCTTCGTTCAGCGCGAGTGCTTTGGCGATGGTCCTGGCGATCTGTGAGACCTCGAGCGTATGTGTCAGGCGCGTCCGGAAATGATCGCCTTCAGGCGCGAGAAAGACCTGCGTCTTATGCATCAGCCGGCGGAACGCTTTGGAGTGGATGATCCTGTCGCGGTCGCGCTGGAAGGCTGTACGCAGTTCGCACGGCGCTTCTTCCCTCGCCCGTCCGCGGGAATTCGCGGCTTTGCAGGCGTACGGGGAAAGGTATTCAAATTCCTGCTGTTCACGGATCTGTCTTGTGACCATGGTTTTCTCTTTCCTATTCTGTGGTTTTCACTCAGACGCCGGTGTGGCCGAATCCGCCGGCTCCCCGGTCCGTCTCTTCCAGTGTCTCGGCGCGTTCCCATTCAACACGCTCATACGGCGCGATGACGAGCTGGGCAATGCGGTCGCCGTCGCTGATGAGAAACGGCTCGCTGCCCCAGTTGATCAGCGCGACCATCACTTCGCCGCGGTAATCGCTGTCGATCGTGCCGATCCCGTTGACCAGGCCGATCCCGTGCTTGACCGCCAGGCCGCTGCGCGCGCGCACCTGCGCTTCATACCCGCGCGGGACTTCGAGGAAGATCCCCGTGGGAACGAGCGCCCGTTCCATTGGCATCAGAACGATGGGCTCAGCCGTGCTGGCCTTGAGGTCCATCCCTGCGGATCCCTCCGTTTCGTAAGCCGGCAGATTGCCGGTCTTCGTGATGATACGTACTCTCATTGCACCAGTGCCTCCAGATCGATGTCTTTGTTCGTCACGGCGACCGCGCTGTAACGGCCGATATCGGCGATCACGGAAGCCGCTTCCTTCAGCGCTTCCTCATCGACCGCGTCGACCGCAGCCAGCACTTCATCCTGGCTGCGCACTCTGCCGAGCAGCGTGCACGACTGTCCGATATTGACCATGCGGCCGTTGACGCTTTCCTGTCCGAAGATGTACGAGCTCTTGATCTGCGTTTTGGCCTTGTCGATCTCCTCCGCAGTCACACCATGCTCCCCGAGCGCGAAGAGTTCTTCGCGGATCGCACCGATCGCGTCGGCGATCTTGTCGTGGCTGACACCCGCATAAATGTTGTAATACCCATCCTCGGAGTAAGGATTGCAGGACGAGTACACACTGTACGCAAGCCCCTTCTGCTCACGGACATTCTGGAACAGCCGCGAACTCATACCGCCGCCCATGATGCAGCTCAGGACGCGGTGGGCGTAGTACTGCGGATCGTCCAGTTTCACCGTGCGCGCCGCCATGCAGATATGGGTCTGTTCGATGTCGCGCGTCTTGATGGTGAACGCCGGTGCGAGCGGTTCGCTTGCAAGTGTCGGTCTGTCCTTGGTCTCTTTGAGGCGGAACAGTTTTTCCTGCGCCATTTCCGCGACCATTTCCTCATCGAACCGGCCTGCCACAGCGATCACGATGCTGTCCTGCACGTACTGCTGTGCCAGATACCCGGTCAGTGTATCCCGGCTGATCGACGCA
>JAILFI010000036.1 GCA_024697655.1 Clostridiales bacterium | reverse complement strand
TGACGGTCATTCCGTTCGACACGGAAGAAGAAGCGATTCGGATCGCCAACGATACAACATACGGACTTGGCGCAGGATTCTGGACGAACGATGTATCCAGAACGCAGCGCGTAGCGAATGCGCTGCAGGCCGGTCAGGTCTTCATCAACAAGTACGGCTGCTATGAACACACCAGCCCGTTCGGCGGCTACAAACAGAGCGGCTGGGGCATGGAGTGCGGCAACCTGTCGCTCGACCTGTACACCAAGAGAAAGTCCATCTGGTACGCATATTAAACAGTGCGGCGATCAGTGAAATGACACAAGAAGGAGAGACCTTATGAAAATGAAAGCAGCCGTCATGACCGGCGTCAAGCAACCACTGGAGATCAGAGAAGTGGAACTCGATCCCCCCAAGTCGGATGAGGTCCTGGTCAGGATCCTTGCGACAGCAGTCTGTCACAGCGACCTGAACACACTGGAAGACCCCACCACACCGGTACCGCAGATCCTCGGCCACGAAGGGGCCGGGGAAGTCGTCGAAGTCGGCGCCAATGTCACCACCTGCAAACCCGGTGACAGGGTCGTTCTTTCGTGGCTCCCGTACTGCGGCACCTGCCCGTACTGCAGAGCCGGCAAGACCAATCTTTGTGAAACGGCGTTCAAGCCCATGTTCGCCGGGGCGCTGATGGACGGCACGTCCAGACTGCACATGGACGGCAAACAGGCGTACCATATGTCGCTGCTGTCCACGTTCGCGGAATACGCGGTCGTTCCGCAGATGAGCTGTGTCGTCGTTCCGAAGGAAATGCCGATGGACAAAGCATGTATGATCGGCTGCGGCGTTTCCACGGGCTTTGGCGCGGCGGTCCGTGCTGCCGGCGTCACGGCAGGTTCTTCTGTCGCGGTCTTCGGACTCGGCGGGGTCGGCACCAATGCTCTGCAGGGGGCAAAACTGGCCGGTGCCAGCACGATCATCGCCTGCGACATCAAAGATGACAATCTTTCCAAAGCGAAGATGTACGGGGCGACCCACGTGGTAAATACGATGGATGCGGATGCCGCCATCGAAACCATCAAGGAGCTCACAGAGGGCATCGGTGTGGAGTATGCGATCGACTGCACCGGCAACGTACACGTTGGCAACATGGCGTGGCGCTGCGCGCGCAAAGGCGCGACGGTCGTCGCGGTCGGTGCGTATCCGGAAGGCCGTTCTCTCGAACTGCCGGCAGGCGGATTCCACCGGCAGGGCAAGATCCTGAAGGGCAGCTTCTACGGCGATGTCAACCCGTTCCAGGACTTCCCCATCATCGCGAAGATGTACATGGACGGCAAGTATGATCTGGATTCCCTGATCATCGAGAAGATCGCGTTCGAAGACATCAACAAGGCCTTTGACGCGTTCTACGATCCCAATGCCAACAACATGGGCCGCTACATCATCGAGTTCGGCAAATAAGAGACGGCAGGCAGAGCGATTCCTGCAGGCTAACCATCAGAACAGGTATAAAAAGAACTGCCTTACCATTCGGTCAGGCAGTTCTTTTTTGTTCAGAGTATCATCATTCCTGTTTGTTAATTGGTAACCGGTCAAGCGGTCTTGCGCTTGTCCTGGAGTTTAATGTACGCGCCAAGGATCTCGCGCACGCCGTAGATCTCTTTTTCGTTCATGATCCGCTTGGGAATGCAGAACGTGTGACCGGAATCCGGCCGGATGACGAAGAGCGCATCTGTTTCGATCGCCCGGGCGTCCTTGTCGCCGTCAAGCGGGATGGGCTTCTGCCCCGGCATGCTGATGGTGCCTTCGTCTGTGATCTCGACCTTGAATGTGCCGTTTGCCTTTTCGACGGCGCGGGCACCTTTTCTGGCCTTCAGAGCCGGCATATAGATCAGATAGAAGAGAAGCAGGACGCCCAGAAGCGCCAGGATCAGGTTCATGACCTTGGTGCTGTCCATCGCATAGGTGACGAGCATGATGATGGTCGCCGCTGCGAGTGCGATACCGGTGATCAGCTGTGCCCGCCCGCCTCTGCGGAACGCGAGGAGAGAGAAGGCGGTATGAGCTTCGTCATACGACAGCCCGTACGAAAACCGGTAGTACGCTCTGACATCCTCCGGGAGATAGATCTGTTTTGTGTCCTGCTTCTTGGTCTTCATGAAATGCTCCTGTGTTATGCAGTCGCTTCAGCTTTGCCGGCTTTCTTAGCCTGCTTCATCTCTTCCTGCTCAGAAGCCTGACGCTCGGACGGCAGCGGTCTGCCGTATTCGTCGTAGTCCTCTTTGTAGGTATCGTATTTCTTCGGATTCATCATGACCTTCACGAAGGAGATCGAGATAATGATCAGGAAGAAGACGACCGGGAAGCCGCCCAGGTTGGACAGATACTTCAGCGCATCTGTGCTCTGGAACGCATTGATGAAGATGACGCACATCGCACCGATGGTAACGCCCCAGACGACCTTCAGCCAGGTCGGGGACTCGGTGTCTTCCGCTGTCAGGCCGCTCGTGCACAGACCGGACATCGCGTTGGTGTTGGAGTCGGATGCTGTGACGAAGGAGACGAAGACGATGAGCAGGAAGAGCGCGATCGTGATCGTCGGGATCGGCATCTGCTGGAAGACAGCATAGGTAGCGAATTCTGTGCCGCCGTTGGTCATGGCTTCGTTGATGCCGGCACCGTTGAGCTCATAGTAGAGGGAAGCGCCGGAGAACAGGCCGAGCCAGAGGACGGAGAACAGCGCCGGGAAGACCACGATGACGCGGATCGCTTCTCTGACGGTGTAACCTCTGGAGATGCGGCCGAGGAATGCCGAAGTGACAGGCATCCATGCCATCCAGTTGCACCAGTAGAAGACC
>JAILFI010000021.1 GCA_024697655.1 Clostridiales bacterium | reverse complement strand
TTATCTCAATGCCTCCATAATTACTAAAAAAATGAGGCTGTAAAAGATCGGATAAAGATATCGTTCATGGGAAACAGCATTCTATCGCTCTTGTCCCATCAATTACTGCGGTTTCAGGCGTTTGGCCGGCGCTTTTCAGTCAATCGATTCATGGGAAACAGCATTCTATCGCTCTTGTCCCATCAATTATTGCGGTTTCAGGCGTTTGGCCGGCGCTTTTCTGTCAATCGATTCATGGGAAACAGTATTCTTCAGCTCTTCTCCCACTATATCTTCGGTCGAATCTGGCTGCTAACGGCGCTTCCTATGGTTTTCAGGGCAAATATTACATGGGAATCCCTTCATAAACCCCGCCTCCCATGAACTTGTACAATACCTTGCTTTCATCGCATTGTTCAAAGAAGAGCGATATATTGGAATCAGTGGGGCGTGTAGTAAATACCGCTGTCCGGGCAGTTTGGTAGTTTGAAAGAGAGAATCGGTGACAACACTGTGCTTTTGATGGGATCGTCGCTGTTTTTCAATACCTGTAGGTCGGAACGGACGCGGTGTGATGAAAGCGGCGCGACCAGCGGCGAGTCAGACGCGGCGAGGCAGGAGCGGAGAACTAAACCGAAAGTCATGGTCGCCGGCTGGTGTCTTTTATACCTACACCAGCTTTATTATCATTGCGGTCACACCATAAAGCGATTCTGATATTCATTATAAGAAAATGCGATGCTACAACAGCATCAAGATAGTATATAGTAATAGAGGCGGCCGGTGACCAGCAGGGCAGTGTACCGCCTTATGAAAGATGATACAGAAATACCATAAAGGAGAACGATCATGAAACCTTTAGCAACAAGATGTTCCACCGTTCCCAGATCCGCCATCAGAGCGATCGTCGGTAAGTCCTACGGCATGGAAAACGTCATCAGTTTCGGCTTTGGCCAGCCCGACTTCACCACCCCCGAGCGCATCATCAAGGCGGGCATCAAGTCCCTGGAGAACGGCGAAACATTCTATACACCGAATGCGGGCTGCGATTACCTGCGTGCGGCCATCGCGGATGAATATGTATCCCGCGGCATGAAGTACGGCCCCGAGAACGTGATCATCACCGTCGGCGGCGCGGAGGCACTCTGCCTGACCATGCTCGCCCTGGTAGATGCAGGCGACGAAGTCATCGTTCAGGATCCCTGCTTTGCCAACTATCACGGCATGATCCTTGCAAACGGCGGCGTCCCCGTTCCGGTGCAGTGCACCGAAGAGAATGATTTCATGATGACCCCCGAGGATCTTGCGGCAGCGATCACGCCGAAGACCAAGGCTGTCCTCCTGAACTACCCGTCCAATCCGACCGGCGCCGTCGCAACGAAGGAAAACCTCGAAGAAATGGCCAAAGTCATCGTGGACAACGATCTGTACGTCATCACCGATGAAATGTACAAGAGACTGATCTACACGGAAGACAAGTTCTACAGCATCGCGGAGTTCCCGGGCATGAAGGAAAGAACCGTCATCGTCGACGGCTTCTCCAAAGCTTATGCTATGACAGGCTGGAGAGTCGGCTATGCGGTCGCTCCGGAAGAGATCACCAATAACATGATCAAAATGAACGAGAACGTTGTCAGTTGCGTCAACGAGGCTGCCCAGAGAGCTGCTTATGATGCACTCACAGGCGACCAGAGTGTTGTCGATGAAATGGTCGTCAAGTATAAGAACCGCCGCGATCTCATGGTCAAGATGATCAACGAGAACATGGGCGGCAAGATGACCGCCAGAACTCCGAAGGGTGCGTTCTATGTCTTCGCGAACATCAAGAAGACCGGTCTCACCTCCGAAGAATTCTGCTACAGACTGCTCGAAGAAAAGCACGTCGTCACCGTACCGGGCACCGGTTTCGGTCCGTGCGGCGAAGGTTTTGTCCGCTTCTCCTACGCGACAAGCGAAGAAAACATCGAAGAAGGCCTCAAGCGCATCCAGGCGTTTGTTGAGAGCCTCTGATCAAGCCCCCTTTAGCGATGAAAATCGCCCCCTTTCTAAAAAAGAGCACCTGGGTCACCGGGTGTTCTTTTTGTATGTGGTTTTGCGGATCCCGCTGTGCTGCCTTAAACGCCGTTATGATCAGCCTTTGAGGATCACTTTTTTGGCGACCGCGGTGCCGATCCTGTAGGGCAGGGGGCGCAGGGCGCGGTCGGCTTTTTTGAGTTCTTCGATGATGGAGATGTGCTGCGGACAGTGCTTTTCGCAGCGGCCGCAACCGATGCACTGCGAGGGGAAGGCGGGATCTTTGCGCAAGCCCACGACCTGGGCGTATTCGCGCCGCGCCCCGAATTTGCTCTCTGCGTACATGGCGTTGTAGTACGAAAATGCGGCAGGGATATCGATCCCCTGCGGGCAGGGCATGCAGTACCGGCAGCCCGTGCAGCCGACCTTGGTCGCTGCGAGGATCGCTGTTTTGATCTTCTCGACCAGCGCGTAGTCTTCCTCGTCGAATTCACCGGCCTGCACTTCGGAAGCGATGCGGCAGTTTTCTTCGACCATCGGAATGCTGTTCATGCCAGACAGCACGCAGGTCACAGCCGGCTGCTGCCAGAGCCAGCGAAGCGCCAGTTCGGCGGCGGTGCGGCCTTTGGGATCTGCGGCGATCAGTTCTTTGGCTGCCGCGGGGAGCATGCTGACCAGTTTGCCGCCGCGGAGCGGTTCCATGATGATCACCGGGATGCCTTTCTCATTGGCGGCCAGCAGCCCGGCACGGCCGGCCTGGGTGTGTTCATCAAGGTAGTTGTACTGGATCTGGCAGAAATCCCAGTCGTAGGCGTTGAGGATCGTCTTGAACATCTCCGTATTGCCGTGGAAGGAGAAGCCGATCTGCCGGATACGGCCGTCTTCTTTCTGTCTTTTGATCCAGTCCTCGATCCCGTTCTTTTGCAGGTTCTCCCAGGCGGAGATATCCGTCAGCATGTGCATCAGATAGTAATCCACGTAGTCCGTGCGCAGGCGCGAGAGTTCTTCATTGAAGTATTTGTCGATGCTCTCCGGCGACTTGATGAAGTACTGCGGGAGTTTGGTCGCAATGCGGATCCTGTCCCGGATGCCGTTGCGCTCCACGATCTCGCCCAGGCAGGCCTCACTGCCGGGGTACAGATATGCGGTGTCAAAATAGTTGACACCGGCTTTGACAGCCGCCATGATCTCGGTCTCGGCTTTGTCGATGTCGATGCTGTTGCCCTTGCGGGTGAAGCGCATACATCCAAAACCCAGCAGGGAAATGGGCTCGCCGCGTCTGTCGGGGCGGTATTGCATAGTTGTTCCTTTCTGCTGCCGCACAGACGGCAGTCCGTTCGCAGGATGCTATTCCGTAAAGAAGGAGAGGGCGATGGCCGCGTTTTTCTCCGGAGTCGCGGGATGGTCGCTGAGCGTGTGGTGTTCCCCTTCGAAAACGGTGAGGGGGATGCCGCGTTCTTTGGCGAATCGCTCCGCCGCCGCAAAATCCACGACTTCATCATCACGCGCGTGGATCATCCGGATCTTCACGCCGCCGATCGTACCGGCGGCCCTGCCTTCTTCATCCGCCTCCCGGGAAGTCTCCGGCGGACATCGGTCGAACAGATCATAGGCGCGCATATCATCAAAGAATCCGGCGGGGATCCGCACTGTACCGTCAAGCCCGAGATCGGGTTCTGTATAGCCTGTCTTTTCGAGTTCTTCCCGGACGGTGCCGTGAGAATCATCGAGAAGGCCTTTGAGGATGATGGACGGCATGTTGACCGCCGCGCTGCGGAAAACCGCTCTCAGCCCTTCATGGGGCCTTGTGGCGGCATACAGGGCGGTGATATAGGCGCCGAAACTGGAGCCGAAGTAGTACACCGGCACGCTGGACCAGCGTGTTTGGACTGTTTGTTCGACCGCTGCCAGACTGTCCAGGCAGTTGCCGACGCGCAGGTCT
>JAILFI010000009.1 GCA_024697655.1 Clostridiales bacterium | reverse complement strand
CCTTCGAGATGTTGCAGACGCCGCGGGAGACCGACCCGTGCTCGGTGACGGTCTTGCTGAGCTCATAGCTGATCATGCAGAAGTCCTCCGGTCCGGCTTTGCGGGTGAGGAAGTCGTACATGAGGCTGAACCCGTTCGGACCGTAATAGTCATCGGCGTTGATCACGGCAAAGTTGCCGTCTACGAGATGGCGCGCGGCGAGGATCGCGTGTCCCGTGCCCCAGGGCTTTTCGCGGCCTTCCGGGATCGCATAGCCGTCCGGCAGGTCATCGAGTTTCTGAAATGCGTACTGCACATCCATGTGCTTGCCGACGCGCTCGTCCATCAGCGCACGGAACGCGTCTTCCATTTCTTCCTTTATAACGAACACGACCTTCTTGAAGCCGGCGCGTTTTGCGTCGAACAGCGAGAAATCCATGATGATCTCCCCCTTGTCCGTGACCGGATCGATCTGCTTGAGACCGCCGTACCGGCTGCCCATGCCCGCTGCCATGATGATGAGAGTCGGTTCTTTGATCGGTGTAATGTTCATTGTTTGATTCCTTTCGTGAGTGATCATGCACGCTGGCGAGGGTGCTGCGCTGCCCTGGCGGCCGGTATCGCCGGCGCTGCCGAAGAAGCTTGCCGCCGCGGAGCGATACGCCCTCCTCCGCCATTTTAATTATAGTCTGAATCGCACGCACCGTCAAAATCTGCACCGTGCTTTCCTGCCGCGCGGTCCGCTATGCTTTCCTGCCGCACGATCCGCTGTGCTTTCCTGCTGCGCCGGTTTAAGCGCGCCTTACAAAAGCCACCCGCGGATCCGCACTCCTCACAGCAGCGTCTTCTACATGCCTCACAGCAGCCACCCGCGGATCAGCGCATCCACCAGTCTGACATCGATCCCGCCGTTCGCGTCGTCATATGTGACGATCAGATTATCCCACGGCACGATCCCGTACTCTTCGTAGATCGCCATTTTTCTGTCATGCTTCCGTCGGTATTCCGGATCTTCCATGATCCCGGCATGTTCCCAAAAGATCGTCTTCCCGTCGCGCGGCCGCCTGACCGTGAAATCCGGATGGTATGTGATGCCATTGAGCACCAGCGGTTTTTCGTATTCCGACGCGAGACCGAAATGCCCGAGCCGCCCCGCGATAACTACCTCCGATTTGGTCCGCATCGGCACACCGTCCGGCGTCATATGGATCAATTCATTCGGCCGGTACGTATTCTTTCGTTGATCATAAGCGCCAGATGCGGGCGGATCAGCCAGCGGCGAGAACATCTCAAGCGGCAGATCGCTGTACGGGCCTCCAAGAGCCGCGCGCAGCGACGCAGGATCCTGCGGCACATACCCCGCGCGGGCATTTTGCAGGATCTGCAGGTTGTCCCGCGCCAGCATAAGCGATTCCCGGACATATCGCTTTCGCGCCAGTTGATGGATCCTCTCTTTATCCCCGGTGATCCCGACCCGTTTCTCTGTCGTCCGAAATCCCCGCGGCGGCAGCAAATGATAATAATATGTCCTGCCCTGTCTCATTGTTCTGGTAAGACGCCCTTCCGGCAGTTGCGACAACTCCGCTTCATACCCCTTGATCTCCGAATCCAGCTGATCGGCAAGCGACGCCAGTACACTGCTGTAATACATGTCATTTCCCTTTCTTTGACGACGCAAAATCGTATCCTGTGTGCCATTTTTCGTAAAAAAGCGCTGATTATCACATTGCGCACAATGCATTTGTTGCGCCGGTCGCGCTTTTTGTCTTAGAATCGCTCCTGCGCGCCTCGATATTACCATATATTTACATTTATTTACAGCGCGGCGCTGTTTTTCCATGAAACTCTCACAATTCTTTGTAAAACTTCCCCTGCCAGTGTGCTTTTTTAAAGTTGCCGGAACAAAAACAGCACACTGGCCGCGATTCCCTGCAGAAGAAACACGGATCGCCGCCAATCACAGCGGCAGAGGTTTTGATGTTTCGGCGTATAGAACGTATTTCGGCGCATAGAACGTATGTTATACTATGGATATGGTCATCTATGTAATCGGTTTTATCGGCAGCGACCGGACAGCAGCTGCCCGCGCAGCCAGCGAAGAATACGGCATTCCGCTCTATGACCTCGCCGCCGAGATCGAAGCGCGGGACGGCCGCAGCATTCGCCGCATGGTCATTACCATGGGCGAGCATGAGCTGCGCAACAAAGAATACGAGACGCTGACAGCGATCCTGAAGGAGTGCAGCGAGCCGACGGAACTATCGGAAACAGCCGCGGATCCGGATTTGCCGGCGATCTGCAAACGCAGCGCAGCAGCAGGCTGCGAAGACCCTGCAACGCCCGCGTATACCGCGGTGATCTGCTGCACGGACGATCTCGTTCTGGACCCGATGAGCGCCGATCTGGTGCGCGCCGGCAAAGTCATCATTGCCGACGATCCGGAAGCCGCAGACAGCGCCGCACAAAAGGACGCCCTGCTCCGCAGCATGTTCGAGCGGGCGATGGCGGATGACACGACGCACTATGCTTTCCTGATGGACCCCGATAAAGAAAAAGTGCGGGAGAAGTTTTATAACCTGTACGAACAGCGAAGACCGCTGTACGAGAGTTTTCGCAAATGAGCCGGTGCCGGCGCCTGCCGGCAATGCCGGGTAAGGAGGAATCGCATGATCAGGGATTGTTTTGATGCCGAGATGGCAACCATCAAGCAGGCGGCCGACCGTATGATGACCGCCGCAAAGACCGCGCCGAAAGCAAGCGGCGTGGACGATGTCACAGCGCTCGCGCTTGCGGGAGACGAAAAAGACGAACTGGCAGACGAAATGCGCCGGATCGGCAGACTGGACGAGCGGCTCTCCTTCTTTATCCGCGACGCCGGCAACGTGGACGCCTCTCCTGTCGTCGTCCTCTTCGGCGCAAAGGACATCCGGTTCGGGATCGGCGAAGCATGCCAGCTGTGCGGCTTTGAGAACTGCACCGCCAATGCGGACGGCGCCGACTTTGCGGACGGCGGTCTCTGCGCGCTGCCCGTAACGGACCTTGGCATCGCGCTCGGCTCCGCTGTCACCGTCGCGCAGGAAATGCGAGTCGACAACCGCATCATGTTCTCCGTCGGCAAAGCCGCGCTCAACCTGGGCTTCTTCGGAGAAGATGTCCGTGTCGCATACGGCGTGCCGCTTTATACGGGCAGCAAGAGCATTTTCCGCGACCGGAAATAGCAGCGCACCGTCGCTGCAAGTATCTGCATGCGTCAGAACGACGTGACGCCGCGCCGCACAACTACATACAACAAAAAAGGAAGACCCGGCCACACATGTGACCGGGTCTTCCGTTCGTATCGTCATTCATTCAGGAGTGTAAGATGAGTGTATTGACACACGGCGAAGGGGGACGCCGCGTGGTACTCTTCCCGCGCCGGTATCCCGGCGTGCTGCTGTATAGTGCGGTGCCGCGCCGGCCCGGCCGGCTGCGGTCCGCTGTATGCCGAAGGATTAGCCTTCGATCGCGATGTACTTCGGTGCTTCGACTTCCTTCTTGACTTCCTTCGGGAAGCAGAGGGTCAGAACGCCGTTCTCGAACTTCGCCTTGATGTCTTCCTCGGTCAGCTGCTCGCCGACATAGAAGCTGCGCTTGCAGGTGCCGTAGAACCGCTCTCTGCGGATGTACTTGCCGTTCTCTTCCTTCTCTTCGGTGTCCGCGTTCTTGACCGCCTCGATCACCAGGTAGCCGTCCTTGACCTGCGCCTTGACGTCTTCCTTCTTGAAGCCGGGCAGATCCATCTCGATCATGAACGAATCCTCGGTCTCCTTGACGTCGGTCTTCATCAGGCCGTTGTCACGGGTGCCGGTCTTCATCGCCGGCATCATATCCGTCGAGAATCCATCCATAAAATCATCAAACCAATCGTTTCTAAACAGTGTAGGCATTAACATGATATAACCTCCTTGCCCTTCGGGGCTGCTTCGGGTCTTCGTACGGGGCTTGCCTCGAAGGCCTTTTTCGAATCGCTCTGCCGCGGACCTCTTTGCCCGCGGGCGGAGCTGTTGTTGTTTTGGTGTCGCTGCGGCGCACTTGCCGCACGGCTACCTTTCTCATTCACATTTGCCGGACCGTGGAATCGCTCTGTTGGCTCCGCTTCGCCTTTGTCGGGCCTCTGTTGCTTCCTGGGGCACCGGAGCATTTCCTCTTCCGACAATGCCATCTTAGCACTTGTTATTAGCACTGTCAAGTGGCGAGTGCTAATTATTTCAAAATATTTTTGTCATTGAAAAAGCCCTGCATTTGCAAGGCTTTCCTCTTCATTACACACACTTTGGCTCCTTAATTCCCTGGCGGGATTTCTTTCTCCGCACAAAATCACTATTTCACATTCCAGTCCCGGAGCTCGTCTGCCCCGCTGACTCTTCGCGCATCCATGATCTTGCCGGCTCCCAGGAACGGTGCCAGCTTTTCGGCCGTCTTGCCGATCCCGCTGCCGCCGGACGTCGCGAACACGAAAACGCGCTTACCCGCCCAGTCGTACGCCTTGCAGAACGACTGCACCACGTTCGGCGCCCCGTAGTACCAGATTGGAAAGCCGAGGTAGACCGTATCATACGCATCCCAGTCCGCTACCGTCTCCGCGATCGGCACGTCCTTCCTGCCGATCTTTTCGCGGTTGCAGCGGGACACTGGATTGCGCCAGTTGAGGTCCGCGTCCGAATACGGCTTTTCGGGTTTGATCTCAAAGAGGTCGGCACCGACCATCTCAGCGAGCGCTTTTGCGACGCTGCGGGTCCTGCCCAGTTCCGCGCTGAAATATGCGACTAATGCTTTCATAATTGTTTCCTTTCTTACTTAGATGATCCCCATCGGGATGAGCACTGCCAGCAGCACCGCCACCAGCACCCATTCGCCGATCAGGAAGCGATTCCTGTTCTTCGGCTT
>JAILFI010000199.1 GCA_024697655.1 Clostridiales bacterium | reverse complement strand
GTGGATCTGGCCAGGTACACGCTGGCGAAGATCGGCTGCCGCATCGTGGGTGTTACCGGCAGCACCGGAAAGACCTCCACGCGGGACATGACCGCCTGTGTGATGGCGGCGCGTTACCGGACAGGTGTGACAAAAGGGAATTTCAACACCCCGATCGGACTGAGCCTGACGGTGCTTGGATTTGAAGAAGACACGGAAGTGGGCGTGCTCGAGATGGGGATGGATCACTTCGGAGAGATCGAGCGGCTGGTTTCGATCGCACCGCCGGATGCGGCGCTGATCACCAATATCGGCATCTCGCATATGGAAAACCTGGGATCCCGCGACGGGATCTTCAAGGCGAAGATGGAGATCACTTCGGCCATGACAGGCAGCCAGACGCTGCTCGTCAGCCGGAGCAGTGACTATCTCAATGCGCAGCGGATCGGCGCGGACTACGGGACGGACCGCTTTCAGCTGGCGGTCACCGGTATGGACAGTGACTGCGCGCTGCGTATCGAAAACATTGAAGAAGACGGGATCAGCGGGATCCGTTTTGATCTGGTCCAGACAGCTTGCGCGCCTGCGTCCGGCGACGCGGCGGTCCGCTCTGAAAAACGCGTGCGGTGCAGCCTGCCTGTTCCGGGCAGACACAATGCCCTTAATGCGGCGCTGGCAGCCGGTGCGGGGCTTGCGTTCGGCATTCCGCTCGAGGAGGCGGTCAAAGCCCTGGAGGGGCTCATCCTGACCGGCGGCCGGCTGACTGTACTGACGGCGGGCGGACTCAAACTGATCGACGATACTTATAATGCCAGCCCCGATTCCGTGCGTGCGGCCATCGATGTACTGGCCGCCTACAGGGAAGGCCGCAGATATGCGGTGCTCGGCGACATGCTGGAGCTCGGCGCAGGCGAAGAGGAAGAACATTACAATATTGGGGTTTATGTAAAAGAGAAGGGGATCGACGGACTCTTCACATTCGGTCCGCTCTCTGCGCATACGGCGCGCGGGGCGGGGCGGGAAGACCTGCATTTCGACGAAAAGGACGCATTGGCGGAAGCGCTTTTCCGGACAGTCCGGCCGGGTGACGTGATCCTTTTCAAGGCGTCGCACGGGATGCGGGCGGATACGGTCCTGGCGGACATCCGCGCACGTGCTGAACAAAAAGGAGCGAGATAGTTATGGCGGATAAAACATGGGTATCCATTCTGTGTGTTATTGCGGTCGCGTTCGTGGTATCGGCGGTCCTGACGCGCATCCTGATCCCTTACCTGCGCAAGTGGGCGGGGCAGAATATCCGGGAAGACGGCCCGCAGGCGCATCTTTCCAAACAGGGAACACCGTCCATGGGCGGCATCGCGATCGTGGCGGCGATCCTCGCCGGCAGCGCGTTCGGAGGGTTTTTCGGGCATGCCATGATCATCATGGACATCGGCATGCTGATCTTTGCGGCAGTCGGGTTTCTGGATGACTACCTGAAGATCATCAAGAAAGAGAACGAAGGACTGAAGGTCAAACCCAAATTCGCGTTCCAGTTCATCGGAGCGCTGGCCATCGCGGTCTATATCGCGTATGTTTCCGGGTTTGGCACGGATATGTACATTCCGTTCTTCAAAGTCACGGTGGATCTCGGTATCTGGTACGTGCCGTTCATCGTGTTCACCATCCTCGCTATGGTCAATGCAGTCAATCTGACCGACGGCCTCGATGGTCTTGCATCCGGTACGACGGCGGTCGTCAGTTTCTTCCTGATGCTGGTAGCGGTCAAAGCCGGTGCGGCCGGCTCGACCGGTTTCTGCGCGGCGATCCTCGGGGCGTGCCTGGGCTTCCTCGTGTGGAACCACCACCCCGCGAAAGTGTTCATGGGGGATACAGGGTCCCTTGCGCTGGGCGGGGCGGTCACGATGGCGGCTGTCGCAATGGGCATGGAGCTGTTCCTGCCCCTGATGGGGCTGATCTATGTGGCGGAAGCGCTTTCCGTCATCATCCAGGTGGTATACTTTAAAAAGACAGGGGGCAAACGGTTTTTCCGGATGGCGCCTCTGCATCATCATTTTGAACTCGGCGGCATGAAGGAAACGAAAGTGGCGCTGATGTTCTGGGCGCTGACGCTGCTCTTCTGCCTCATCGGATACTTTGCCGGTATCTGACGCGGCGTGCGGCACGACGCGAAGAAAGCAAAGAAAGGCAGATCGTATGGAGTTCAAAGATAAGAAAATAACCGTTGTCGGCATGGGCAGATCCGGCATGGCCGCTGTGCGCGTCCTTCACCAGCTGGGTGCCGCTGTGACAGCGAACGACAGCAAGACTGCGGAGATGATCGACCAGGACTGGCTGCAGTATCTGGAAAAGGAGGAGATCGCCGCGGAGTTCGGCTGCGTCCCGTCCCTGGAAGGGACAGAGATGCTGGTCCTGTCGCCGGGCGTCCCGACCTCGCTGCCTTTCGTCGAAGAAGCGCAGCAGAAGGGGATCGAGATCGTCGGGGAGATGGAACTTGCCTACAGGCTGGCAGCCCCGGGCAGCGTGTTCCTCGGCATCACCGGTACGAACGGCAAGACCACCACGACCAGCCTGGTCGGTGAGATCGTGAAAGCCGCCGGCAAGACGACCCGCGTTGTCGGGAACATCGGTCTTCCGGCGATCGAAGAGACCGCCGGCGCGGAAGAAGGCACGTGGTTCGTTACGGAGGTGAGCAGTTTCCAGCTGGAGACGATCCGCGACTTCAAACCGCTCGTCGGGGCGCTTCTCAATGTGACGCCGGATCATCTGGACCGTCACAAGACGTTTGAAAACTACGCTTCCGTCAAAGGACGGATCTTTGAAAACCAGGACCGCAGCTGCTATGCGGTCGTCAACTTCGACGATAAGGTCGCGCTGCGCGAGTCCACGCGTACGGACGCGACCGTCGTCCCGTTCAGCCGGCTTGAGGAGATGAAGTTCGGTGCCTGCGTAAAGAACGACAGGATCGTCGTCATCGACAGCGAGGAACACGACCACGATATCTGCGGTGTCGATGAGCTTCAGATCCCGGGGACCCACAACCTTGAAAACGCGCTGGCGGCAGCGGCGATCACCTATTTCGCGGGGATCGATCCGGCAGTGATCGGCGACGCGATGCGCAGTTTCGGCGGTGTCGAGCACCGCATCGAACCCTGCGGCACGATCAAGGGGGTCCGTTATTTCAATGACAGCAAGGGCACCAATCCGGACGCGGCGATCAAAGCGATCGAAGCGATGAAGGGAGAGACTGTCATCATCGCGGGCGGGTACGATAAAGGCGCTGACTATGCGGAATTCATCAGCGCTTTCGCCGGCAAGGTCTACTATGCGGTGCTGATCGGCAGCACGGCGGTCAAGATCAAGGGGCAGGCGGAAGAACAGGGATTTACCAATACGATCCTGGTGGAGAACATGGAACAGGCGGTCGCGGAAGCGGCGCGCGTCGCGAAACCCGGAGACAATGTCCTGCTGTCTCCTGCCTGTGCGAGCTGGGATATGTACAAGAGTTATGAAGAACGCGGCCGGCATTTCAAAGCCTGCGTCGCGGCGCTGCAGGACGAAGAGGACAAGAAGGATACGGCTGAATAGGACAGCACAGGACACGGTCAATGGAAGCAACGGCGGGAAAGGTAAAAAAGACGACCAAACGGAAAAAGAGGATGAAGTCCGCGGACTTCTCACTGGTGGCGCTCACATGCGCACTGGTGATCTTTGGCGTGATCATGGTCTTCTCCGCCAGTTACTACTGGTCTATCGATAAAGTGGGCAACCCCTACAATTTCCTGATCAAAGATCTGTTCTGGGCAGGGACCGGCTTTTTCATCATGATCGTCACCACGGTGCTGGATTACCACGTTTACAAAAAGTGGGCGCCATGGGTGATGGCAGGCAGCGTCATGCTCCTCGTCGCGGTGCTGTTCATCGGGACAACGATCAACAACGCCCAGCGGTGGATCATGGTCGGTCCGATCACGATCATGCCGGGCGAGATCTGCAAGATCTGCATCATCATGTTCACAGCCTGGCTGCTGTGCCGGGAAACGTCGCGGGTCAATAGTCTGACGCGTGGGATCCTGCCGCTGCTCGGTCTGGCGGGGGTCTGCGCACTGCTGATCATGAAACAGCCCAATATGTCGACTGCGATCACCGTTGTCGCCATCGTCTTCTCGATGATGTTTGTGGCGGGGCTTCACCTCCGGTACGTGGCGGCGCTGGCGATCATGGGGGTGACCGGCGTCCTGGCGCTGATCATCAAGGGCGGCGGTTACCGGATGCAGCGATTCGTCAGTTTTCTCGATCCGTTCGCGGATCCGCTCGGTGACGGCTACCAGGTCTGTCAGGGTCTGCTGGCACTGGGATCCGGCGGCCTGCGCGGACTCGGGCTCGGTCACAGCATCCAGAAAAACCTGTACCTCCCCGAACCGCAGAATGACTTCATCCTCGCGATCATCGGCGAGGAACTGGGATACATCGGCGTATTGATCCTGATGCTGGTATACCTGCTCCTTATCTACAGGGGGATCAGGGTCGTCCTGCAGGCACCGGACAGGTTCGGCATGCTCCTGGGCAGCGGCATCGTTATGATGATCGGCATCCAGGTCCTCCTGAATGTGGCTGTCGTCACGAGCAGCATGCCGCCGACCGGTATCACACTGCCTTTTGTCAGCTACGGCGGCAACGCATTGTGGCTGTTTATGGGAAGTATGGGGATACTTCTCAACATCTCGCGTCAGATCAGGACGGAGGAAGATAAAAAGACACCTTCAGCAGCCCCGGCACCACACCGGGAACCGCTGATCCATCACAGCGCGGAAGAAAGGGATCTGAACAAGATCCGCAGCTGGTAAACCGGCAGAAGACCGGAAGAAAGGAAGCGTCGAAATGAGAGTCATCATGACAGGCGGCGGGACCGGCGGTCATATCTACCCGGCCATCGCGATCGCAGACAAAATCATGGAGCGTACCAACGACAGTGAGATCCTGTTCGTCGGAACGCGCCGCGGCATGGAGAGCCGGCTTGTGCCGGAGAACGGATACGAGATCCGCTACATCACCGTCTCCGGACTCAACCGGAAAAACATGATCAAGAACATCAAAGTGCTGCGCGATTACCGCAAAGGCAAAGCACAGGCCAAAGCGATCATCGAGGAGTTCAAGCCCGACATCGTCATCGGGACCGGCGGGTACGTCAGCGGTCCGGTCGTGCGGACAGCCGCAGCGATGGGGATCCGCTGTTTCCTGCAGGAGCAGAATGCGGTCGCCGGTGTGGCGAACCGGATGCTCGAGCGCCATGTGGAAAAGATCTTTCTGGGATTTGAAGAGGGCGGCAGATCCTTCAAGCAGAAGGATAAACTCGTCGTCAGCGGCAATCCGGTCCGCAGCGACTTCTTCACGGCAGACCCGGCGGCGGCCAGAGAAAAGCTCGGCATCGCGCCGGACAAATTTGTCGTGCTCAGTTTCGGCGGCAGTCTCGGCGCCGGCCGGATCAACAAGGCCATGGTGGACGTGGTCAAAGCCTACAACGGCCGTGAGGACATCGAAGTCTTCTTCGGCACCGGCAAGTCTTATTACGCGCCGATCATGACAGAACTGCGCGAGAGTATCGGGGAACCGGCCGAGAACATCCACGTGCTGGAGTATATCAACAATATGCAGGATGTCCTCGCCGCATGCGATCTTGTTATTTCCAGAAGCGGCGCACTGACGGTGTCGGAGATCACGCTTTGCGGCAAACCGTCGATCCTGATCCCTTCGCCGAATGTCACGGGGGACCATCAGACGTTCAATGCGCGTGCCGTTTCGGACAAGGGCGGCGCGATCCTGCTGGAAGAGAAAGATCTGACGGACGGGGCGCTTCTTGAAGAGATCGAGCATCTCCGCAGCAACCCGGCCTTTATGCAGGGGATGGCAGACCAGGCAAAACGCTGTGCTCCGCTGGATGCGACCGACATCATCTTTTACACCATTACTGACCGCGGATAGGAGACCATGCTGTTCCGAAGAAGAAAGACACAGGAACTGGATATCGAAGACATCAACGAAGCAGCAGAGGCAGCCGGAACGGAAGAAGAACTCTACGGGGACCCGGAAGAGGAATTCTACGAAGAATCTGAGGATCTCTACGGGGACCTTGAGGAAGAATCGCTCGAAGAGGAAGCCTTGCCCTCTTTTGATGCGGAAGAAACGGAGCCGCTGACAGAACCGCATGAGAAACTGTCGCCGGTGGAAACCGGCGCATGGGAATACATCCACGGAGAGCCGAACGAGGACTACCTGACGGATACCGGCAACTTCCGCTACGAACTCGACGGGCCGGAAGGCGGCGTCTTCCTGCCGGAGGAACAACCGGAAGACGGCGCGGAAGGGGAGCGCCGGATCGTCCATGTCCGCAGGAAGCACAAGAAACATCACTATCTGCTCAAATTTGCCACCTTCTGTGTGACGGTGGCACTCGTGATCACATTCATGATGAGCAGCTATTTCAATATCAACGAGATCAAAGTGGAGGGAATGGTCCGCTATTCTGCGGAGCAGATCCTCACCCTCAGCGAACTGTCACTGGGGCAGAACATCTTCAAGACCAAGACCGGCAAAGCGGAGGAGAAGATCGAGGCGGATCCGCACATCGCTAAGGCGACGATCAAGCGCGACCTGCCGAAGACTCTCGTCATCACGGTCGAGGAGCGCCTGCCGGCCGCGCAGATCCCGTACGGGGAGGACCAGTATGCAGTGATCGATGCGAACGGATATATCCTGAGTGTCGGTGAAGCAGATGAAACGGCGGCGGTGCTGGCGGGCCTTACCTTGAAAGGGGAGCACATCACGGCGGGAACAGATGTTAAAGTGGAGGAAGGTGCTGTCCTCGACGAAACGCTGTCCCTCATCAAGGCAGCGGCTGCCGCGGAGATCAGTTTCACAAAGATGGATATGACGGAAAAGACCGTCCGGCTCTATATCACGGACACGCTGCTCATCAAGGGGAAGCCGGCCGTCATCCTGGAGCACATAGAGAACGGAGACGTCCGTATGATCCTCGACGACCTGGCGGCCAAGGAGATCACGACCGGTACGATCAATGCGTCCGGCGAAGATACCTTCACCTTCAGTCCAAAGGCGGAGTAGAGCGATTCCGTACCGGAGAACCGGACGTTCCCCAAAAAAGTTGATAAAAAGCGCAAATTTGCCTTCTCTTGATAGTAGGCAAATCTTTTCGTATGTGATATACTTCTACTGTATATAGTATCTAGCATTCTGTGGACCTACTAATTGGGCCATCAATAGATTCAGGAGGAATACCGTAAATGCTGCAGTTTGAGATGAGTGAAAAAACCAGCGCCAGGATCGTCGTCATCGGTGTCGGCGGAGGCGGCGGCAATGCCGTCAACAGAATGATCGACGCCGAACTGGAGGGCGTAGAGTTCCTGGCTGTCAATACCGATAAGCAGGCCCTGTCCAAGTGCAAGGCCGAGAACAAACTGCAGATCGGGGAAAAACTCACCAAAGGTCTCGGCGCGGGCGGCAACCCGGAAGTCGGGCAGCGTTCCGCTGAGGAAAGCATGGAAGAGATCGCGCAGACCGTGACCGGCGCGGACATGGTCTTCGTCACAGCCGGCATGGGCGGCGGCACCGGTACGGGTGCGGCGCCTGTTGTCGCAAAGATCAGCAAGGACCTCGGGATCCTGACCGTCGCTGTCGTGACCAAGCCCTTCAAGTTTGAAGGCCGCAAGAGAAGCGAACACGCGGAGCAGGGCATCAAGTTCCTCAAGCAGTACGTCGACTCCATCGTCATCGTCCCGAACGACAAGCTCCTCGAGACGAGCGATGCGAATACTACCATCATGGATGCGTTCGGCATGGCGGATGAAGTCCTCAAGCAGGGCGTCCAGGGCATCACGGATCTGATCAAGAACCCGGGTGTCATCAACCTCGACTTCGCGGATGTCGAGACGGTCATGAGAGACCGCGGCGTCGCGCACATGGGCATCGGCTACGGCCAGGGCGAAGACAGAGTCAAGACCGCCGTCACCAGAGCGATCGAGAGCCCGCTCCTCGAGACGACTGTGGCAGGCGCCAAGGCGATCCTGCTCAACGTCACCGGCGGCTACGACCTCGGCATGATGGAAGCGGCCGAAGCGGCCAACCAGATCGAGAGCATCGCGGACAAGGATGCCATCATCATCTTCGGTACCGCGATCAAAGAGGATATGCAGGAAGAGATCAGCATCACCGTCATCGCGACCGGGTTCGAGAACAGCCGCGGCAACTACATGCAGGCTGAGCCCGCCAGCGAACTGGAGCAGCAGGTCGCCGAGGACGCGGAAGAGTCCGTGCCCAACAGAAGGAAGACCATGAGCGATATCCTGAAAGAAATGGATGAGGATACTTCCCCGTCCAAGTTTAACATCCCTTCCTTCCTCAAGTAGGCGAAGGGTGATTGCGAAGGATCAGCCGGCGCCTTAAGCCGGCTTTTCTGATATATGGCGTTTCCGCACGGCGGAAGCGCGCGTCAGCAGATTCCATGAAAGTGATAGCAAGTTCCGACAACAAAGAATATAAGAGGATCCGCTCACTCCAGCAGAAAAAATACCGCGACCGCCTGTCACGGTATCTGGTGGAGGGAGAGAACCTTGTCATGGAGTCTCTTTCCGAAGGCCTGGCGGCCACGGTCTTCATCCGTGATGACCGGCAGGACCTGTATGACCGGTTTGCGGAGAAGGGCGTCCATTCAGTCTTTTTGACGGGCGATCTTTTCCGGAAGGTCGCCCAGACAGAGACCAGCCAGGGCATCCTGGCGGAGGTCGAAAAGCGCACGTACAGCGGGGATGACTTTGCCCGGCAGGCAAAGGGGAACATCCTCGTACTGGACGGTCTGCAGGACCCCGGCAATCTGGGGACCATCCTCAGGACAGCGGCGGCGGCCGGTTACGGCGGCGCGGTGATCCTGAAAGGGACTGCCGACGTGTACGCGCCGAAAGTCGTACGTGCCGCGGCGGGAGCGCTGTTCCGTCTGCCGCTGTATTTCGCGGAGGGCGGCGAGGCAGGCACACCGGCTGAAGAAGCAGCGGCGCTTCTGGGGCGGATGGGCAGGACCATCGTCGGCACGACCCCCAGAGGAGGCGTTTCCTATCTCGAGGCAGATCTCAGCGAAGGCATCGCGCTTGTCATCGGCAACGAAGGCAACGGGATGAGCGAGGAAATGCTGGCCAAAACAGATAAGAACATCTACATCCCCATGCACACCGGTATGGAGTCGCTCAATGCGGCAGTCGCGGCGGGGATCCTGATGTATAAGAGCATAGAAAGGTAGTAAAACATGCAAGACAGAATCCAACAGATCTTGAAAGAAGCGCAGGAGAAGATCGCGGCGGCGAAGAGCCCGGACGATGTGGAACAGCTGCGCGTCGGCTTCCTGGGCAAGAAGGGCAAGGTCACAGACATCTTCAAAGCGATGGGCAAGCTGGACAAAGAGGAAAAGAAGACCATCGGTCCGGCAGCCAACAAAGCCAAGAATGAGATCGACGCCCTGATCGTCGAAAAGATGGCCGAACTCAAAGAGAAGGCGAAAGAAGCGCGCTTCAAGAAGGAGAGCATCGACGTCACAGAGCCCGGCAGGGCATACAAAGTCGGCGTCAAGCATCCGCTGACCATCACCATGGAAGAGGTGTCCCGCATCTTTATGTCCATGGGCTACAGTATCGCGGAAGGGCCGCAGGTCGAGACGGTCTTCAACGTCTTCGACGGTCTCAATTCGCCGCCCAACCACCCGAGCCGGGATCTGACGGATACGTTCTATATCACGGAGGATACGGTCCTGCGTCCTCACACCTCGTCTGTACAGGTGCGCACGCTCAAGACCGCAAAACCCCCGATCAAAGTCATCTCCCCGGGACGCTGCTTCCGCTGCGACACGCCGGATGCGACCCACAGCCCGATGTTCCACCAGATCGAAGGTCTGGTCGTCGACGAAGGCATTACCATGGCGGATCTCAAGGGCACGCTCGACAGCATGGCCAAGCAGCTGTTCGGCAGCAGCACCCGCACCAAGTTCCGTCCGCACCACTTCCCGTTCACTGAGCCGTCGGCTGAGATGGACGTCAGCTGCTTCGTCTGCGGCGGCAAGGGCTGCAGAGTCTGCGGCGGCAACGGCTGGATCGAGATCCTCGGCTGCGGCATGGTCCATCCCAAAGTGCTCGAGGTCGGCGACATCGACACCGAAAAGTACACAGGCTTTGCCTTCGGTATGGGTGTCGAGCGTATCGCGATGCTCAAGTACGGCGTCAGCGATATCCGTCTGTTCTACGAGAACGACAAGCGTTTCATCGAGCAGTTCAAATAGGGAGGTCCGAGAATGTTAGTACCCATTACATGGTTGAATGATTATACAGATGTGCAGGTGGGCACCGACGAGTACGTGGCGAAGATGGTCATGTCCGGTTCCAACCTGGAAGAAGTCGACTACACCGGCCGCGGCATCGAAGGCGTTGTCGTCGGTGAAGTCGTGGAATGCAGCCAGCATCCCGATGCGGAGCGCCTTTCTGTCTGCATGGTGGATGTCGGCAAGGAATCGCCGGTCCAGATCGTCTGCGGCGCGCCGAATGTCAAGGCGGGCATCAAGGTGCCTGTCGCACTCGACGGCAGCCACGTGCCCGGCCCGCTTCACGGCCAGCCCAAGGTCGAAGGCGGTGTCACGATCCACAAAGGCACGCTGCGCGGCGTCGAGTCCAACGGCATGATCTGCTCCTGCGGCGAGCTCGGCTTTGATGACAAGGTCGTCCCGATCGCGCACAGAGAAGGCATCTGGATCCTGCCCGACGACGCGAAGGTCGGCGAGCCGGTCGAGAAAGAACTCGACATTTATCAGGATATCATCGACTTTGAGATCACCCCGAACCGCCCGGACTGCCTGTCCATGCTCGGCATGGCCAGAGAGACTGCGGCGACCTTCAGCACGTCCTTCACGTATCCGGACGTAGCCGTTGAAGAGAAGGGGGAGGAGAATTCCAGCGATTATATCGATGTAGAGATCCGCGCGACCGACGCCTGCAAGCGCTATGTCGCCCGCGTCGTCAAAGATGTCAAGATCGAGCAGTCCCCGTGGTGGATGCAGAAGAGACTGATGCTGGCGGGCATGCGTCCGATCAACAACATCGTCGACATCACCAACTTCGTCATGCTCGAGCTCGGGCATCCGATCCATGCATTTGATATCCGCCAGATCGAAGGCGGCAAGATCATCGTCGAGAAGGCGGCAGCAGGGGAGACCTTCGTCACGCTCGATGAACAGGAAAGAAAACTCGACGAAAGCATGCTGCTCATCAAAGACGCGAAAAAGGGCGTTGCCCTTGCCGGCGTCATGGGCGGCCTGAACTCCGAGATCGAAGCGGACACCACGACCATCCTGATCGAGTCCGCGAACTTCGATCCGGACAATATCCGTCTGACCAGCAAGGCACTGGGTCTTCGCACCGAGGCATCGTCCCGTTACGAGAAGGGCGTCGACCCCAACCTGGCGCGCTACGCCAACGACCGCGTCTGCCGCCTGATCGAGATCCTGGGTGCCGGCACCGTCCTCAAGGGCGCTGTCGACTGCTACCCGGTCCCGAAGGCACCCTGGAGCGTTGAAGTACGCCCCGAAAGAATGAACAAACTGCTCGGCACCGATCTCCGCACGGAAGAGATGATCGCCATGCTGAAGCGGCTGGAGATCGGCGTTGAGGAGAAAGAAGGCCGTCTCATCTGCACACCGCCCACGGTGCGTCTGGATCTTGAGACTGAAGTCGACTTCTCCGAGGAAATCGCGCGTATGTACGGATATGACCGTCTGCCGGTCACGCTGCCCAAGGGCAACAACGAGAGTTCGCTGGGCCGTCCGGAGACACTGCGCCGCATGGCGAGAACAGCGCTGGCGGCGATGGGTGCGGATGAGATCCAGACATACTCCTTCGTCAGCCCCAAAGACGCGGACAAGATCGGTCTTGCAGAGGACAGCGTCCTGCGCGATGTCGTACCGCTCATCAACCCGCTCGGCGAAGATACCTCTGTCATGCGCACCATGATGCTGCCGGAGATGCTCGAGACGCTCGGCCGCAACTTCAGCCGCGGCATCAGCGATGTGAAATTCTATGAGATCGGCAACACCTTCCGCAAGGTCAGCGAGGACCTCAACGTCCTGCCGATGGAAGCGGATGCGATGACCATCGGCATGTATGGCGCAGATGCGGACTTCTTTGCTCTGAAAGGTATGATCACTGAGATGCTGGTCAACATGGGCATCACCGGTGCGACCTTCGTCAAGCAGACGGACAACCGGACCTTCCATCCGGGCCGCTGCGCGGATGTTTATATCCCGCGTACGGTCGGCGAAGGAGAAGACCCGATCTACATCGGTACGATGGGCGAGATCTACCCGGATATCGCGGATGCGTACGGCATCGGTACCAGAGCGTATGCGTCCGAACTGTTCTTCGCACTGATCGGCGAGCAGGCGCGCACGGATATCCACTACGAGCCGCTGCCCAAGTATCCGTCGACCGAACGCGACATCGCGCTGGTCGTCGATGAGAAGGTCACTGTCGGCGAGGTCGAGGAACTGATCCTTGTCAACGGCGGTGAGATCCTCGAGTCCGTCAAGCTGTTCGATATCTTCCGCGGCGTACAGGTCGGCCCGGGCAAGAAGAGCCTGGCCTTCAACCTGGTCTACCGCAGCAAGGAGGGCACGCTGACCGATGAAGAAGTGGCGCCGGTCCACGACAAGGTGGTCGAGGTGCTCGAGAAGACGCTGAACGCGAACCTGCGCGCCATGTAAGAGCGGCGTTGCCGGGAATACCGGGGATATCGGCGTATTGCGGCACATCAGCCTGCGGCACAGCGGTCTGCTGATCCTGCAGCCTGCCGGTCGATAATTGCAGTTACTCACAGGGAAACCCTGTTATCAATGATCCCAAAGGGAGAGGTAAGAATATGAACAAGGTCGAAGTCAACATTTACGGCAAGGACTATACGGTCGTCGGAGACCAGAATCCGGAACACATTGCCCGCATCGCCGCGCATGTGGACAGCAAAATGAAAGAGACCGCCGAGGCAGCGCCCACGGCACCTCTCTCTGCGGTCGCCGTTCTGTCCGCCTTGAACATCGCCGATGAGCTGTTCGAGGTCAAGGAACGGAGTCAGGAAATGCTCCGGCTCAACGAACAGTACGAAGCGGACACCCAGCACTACATGCAGCTCTGGGAAGAAGCCAAGAACAGCTTTATGGATTATAAGAAAGACAGCCAGCAGGAACTGGCGGACGCCAGAGCCGAGACCGAACAGATGCGCCAGAAAGTGCTCGAAAAGCAGCGCGAAGTCGATGAACTCATGAGAAACAGCGACAGCGTCCGCGCGCAGGCGAGCCAGGAAAGCGCCATGGCCGTCGAGGAAGCGGAACAGAAGTATTCGGATCTCGAGAACAGCTATTTCGATCTGCAGATGGAGAATATCCGCCTGAAGAGCGAGATGGAAAAACTCAAGAGCCGGATGGACTGGGAGAATCGCTAACCGCATTCTGAATTGAGCGGCGCGGCTGTCAGACACCCTGCTTTTCTGCATCTGAGTTTCGCAGCGATGCAAAAAAGCAGGGTATCTGCGCCGCGCCTTTACGTTTATCACGCGGTTCGCCGGCAGTGGGGCGGGGTGATCCGCTCACAACACTGTGCAAGACCGGATACGCGTGCGCTGCATTTTACTTTCCGGTCCTGTCCGTGATCCGGGGCGTGCCGATGCGTTTTTCCGTACCTTTTGTAAATAGAAGTGATAGTACGGAAAAATTGCAACGTTGCAGCTGATGATCCGGAAAGAAGCAGCCTTTCTGTGATGTTGAAGCGGCGCAAACGTTGAAAAAAGTACGTACTTTCATCAAATATAGAGCAAAGTGCGGAAAGACAAAGAAGCGTCATTCTAAATTGAGACTATGAATACGAAAACACTGCAAGTATTAGAATACAGCAAGATCATCGACATGCTGCAGGCTGAGGCGGGATCCGCGCTCACGCGGGAACGCATCGCCGAGATCGTGCCGATGACGGATCCGTACGACATCAAGGACGGATTGGACGAAACGGCCGAGGCGGTACAGCTGATCACCATGAAGGGACCGCTGCCGCTTGGCAATTTTTATGATATCGCCGGACCGATGAACCTCGCCCGCAAGGGCGGCACGCTCACGATGGCGGAACTTTTGCGCATCATGTACAACCTGACCGCGGCGCGCAATGTGGCGCAGTTCCTGAAGCATGATGTGCCGGAGATCCCGCTGATCCAGAGCATGGGAGAGGTCATCGGGGTGTTCCGCGGTCTGGAGGATGAGATCGACCGCTGCATCCTGTCCGAGGATGAAATGAGCGATACTGCCAGCCCCGAACTGCGCGACATCCGCCGCAAGATCGCGCAGAAGAGCGAAGCCATCAAGGTCCGCATGGATCACCTCGTTAACAGCCAGTCGACGCGTGTGTATCTGCAGGATGCCATCGTCACGATGCGTGACGGACGGTATGTGGTACCTGTCAAAGCGGAGCACAAATCGCAGATCCCGGGCATCGTTCACGACCAGAGTTCGAGCGGGCAGACGCTGTTCATCGAACCACAAACGGTTGTTGTCCTCAACAACGATCTGCGGCAGCTCGAAGTGGATGAGCAGACGGAGATCACCCGCATTCTGCAAGAGTTGTCGAGCCGTGCAGCCGAACACTACGCCGGGATAATGAACAACCAAGAGTTGTTAGTTAAGCTCGACCTGATCAACGCGAAGGGAAGACTCGCGCTCGATATGGGGGCGGAAAAGCCGACGATATCGGACGGGGTCCTGCAGCTGCGCAAAGCAAGGCATCCGCTGATCGATAAGAAGAAAGTTGTCCCGATCGACATCACGATCGGGTACGGCGGCGATTCCTCGCTGGCACAGAACCGCACGACTGACGGCACCTCCGGCTGGAACGCGCTGATCATCACCGGCCCCAATACCGGCGGCAAGACCGTCACGCTGAAGACCTGCGGACTGCTCGCCATGATGGCGCAGACCGGTCTGCATATTCCGGCGGCGGAGGGCAGCCTGGTCCCGATCTATGAAGATATCTTCGCCGACATCGGCGATGAACAGAGCATCGAGCAGAGCCTGTCGACCTTCTCGTCCCACATGACGAACATCGTTAAGATCTGCGAAGAAGCCAGACCCGGCACGCTGGTGCTGGTCGATGAACTCGGTGCCGGCACCGACCCGCTGGAAGGGGCGGCGCTCGCGATCTCGATCCTGGAGGATCTGATCGACAAAGGCGCGCAGGTGCTCGCGACGACGCATTACACGGAACTCAAGAAGTATGCGCTGACCAAGCCGGGCGTGCAGAACGCCAGCATGCAGTTTGACGTGGAAACGCTCAGTCCCACCTACAAACTGATCGTCGGCATTCCGGGCCGTTCCAACGCGTTCGAGATCTCCAAAAAACTCGGTCTTGAGCCGGCGCTGATCGAGAAGGCGCGGCAGCTCATGGAGAGCGGCGAGATGGAATTCGAGGATGTCATCGGTGCGATCGAAGCGGACCGCAAAGCAGCCGAGGCGGAACGCGACGAAGCGGCGCTGCTCAACGTGGAAATGAAGAAACTCCGTGAAGAGATCGCGGCAGAAAGAAGGCGCATCGAAAAGGAACGCGACCGCATCCTCAACGAGGCGCGGGAGCAGGCACGCGCGATGGTCGAGGAGGCGGAAGACTTTTCGCTGGATATCAAGGAAGAACTCAAAGAACTGGCCAAACTGGAGTCGATGGGCGAGCGCACCCGCAAATTCGACAACAGCCGCCGCAAGATCAAGGATGCGGCAGGCCGGTATAAAGAAAAGCACGCCAAAGAGATCAATGACAATCCGGTGCGCATCGAAGACCTGAGAGTCGGTGACTGGGTCAAAGTCGTCACCATGCAGCAGAACGGCGAAGTCGCCAGCCTGCCGGACAATAAGGGGGAACTGACCGTCAAAGTTGGCGCGCTCAAGGTGAAAGTCAAGGCGGAAGATCTGATGATCATTCCGGACGGCCGCGCCAAGAAGAAGGCGGCCAGCCTCGACAACGCCAAGAAGAACAGGAGCCAGTACGGCAGCCTGTACCGCAGCAAATCGCAGAGCGTCAGTGTACAGACCGACGTGCGCGGGCAGACCGCCGAGGAAGCGCTCGACCACGTGACCAAGTATCTGGACGATGCCTTTATGGCAGGCCTCAAGGAGGTCACCGTCGTTCACGGCCGCGGGGAAGGGATCCTCATGAAGACGATCCGCGATGAGCTCAAACGCAACAAGCACGTCAAAGGATTCCGCCGCGGCAACTACAACGAAGGCGGCGACGGCGTGACGATCGTCACTTTAAAATAGCGGACGCCGCGCTTGGTGAATAGAGAAGCAGTGCCCGCGGCGCAGGCGCTGTTCCCTGAGCGCATCGTTGTGAGCGCAGCGAACACAGATGCGCGAAGGGAATGCGCCTGACAGCCGCGAGCCGGATATCAATACAACAAGGAGTACATCGGTATGGGTATTTTCAATGGAGCGAAGAAACTGGGATTCGGACTCATGCGCCTGCCGCTGACCGATCCGAACGACGAGGGGACTATCGACATCGAACTGGCGAAAAAGATGGTCGACGCTTTTATCGAGCAGGGATTCACTTACTTCGATACGGCGTGGATGTACCACGATTTCAAGAGTGAGGACGCGGTGAAGGAGATCCTGACGAGCCGGTATCCGCGCGATTCCTATACGCTGGCAACAAAGCTGCACCAGGCATTCATCAAGACCAAAGAGGATCGCGAGAAGGTCTTCAATGAGCAGCTCCGCAAGACCGGCGCAGAGTACTTTGATTACTATCTGCTGCACAATGTGGGGGCGGAAGCATATCCGAAGTACGAAAGCCTGGACTGCTTTGGCTTCATCGCGGAGAAGAAAGCGCAGGGGCTTGTGAAGCACATCGGCTTTTCGATGCACGACAGTCCGGAGATGCTGGACAGAGTCCTGACAGATCACCCGGAGATCGAATTCGTCCAGCTGCAGGTCAACTGGATCGACTGGGACAACCCGGGCATCCGTGCGGGAGAAGCCTGCGCGGTCGCGGAAAAGCACGGGGTGCCGGTCGTCGTCATGGAGCCGGTCAAAGGCGGAACGCTGGCGCAGCGCGTGCCCGCGGAGGTCGAATCGGCGTTCAAGGCATATCATCCGGACATGTCCGTGCCGTCGTGGGCGATCCGCTTCGCTGCCAGCATACCGGCGGTCGGCATGGTGCTGTCCGGCATGAGCAGCATGGAGCAGATGCTGGATAATACGAGCTATATGAAGGAATTCGAACCGCTAAGTGAAGAGGAGCAGGCGGTGATCAAAGGCGCGGTAGACATCATGAACGCCTCGATCGCGATCCCGTGCACCGGCTGTTCGTACTGCACCAATGGGTGCCCGATGAACATTGCGATTCCAAAATACTTCTCCCTCTATAATGCGGACGAACAGGAAAAAGAGGACAAGGATTGGAAACCGCAGGAGAACTACTACAGCCGGCTCACCGGGACGTTCGGCAAAGCGAGCGACTGTATCGCGTGCGGTCAGTGCGAGGCGATCTGTCCGCAGCATATTCCGGTCATCGAATGGCTGCAGAAAGTAGCAGCGCACTTTGAAGGATAGGAACCACGGGAGCGGATGAAAAAGCAAATAGTATTAATGGAGAGCGGCCCGGGAGGCCGCTTTTTCATGTGTGATTCTTTACATTAATTAAGGATAATTGGCAAAAGAAACGGTTTTCTGCAGTTGGCATAAAGCCTTGCGGGGTAGGATACTATCCGGAAGACAATGTTTTAAGGAGGTATTCATGGGACAGACACTTAAGAAACGGGACTATTCATTTGACGCGATCAGGGGATTCTGCATGTTCCTGATCCCGTTCCAGCATTACCTCTCGGCGCGCGAAGGGTTCCATTACAACGGACCGGAAGGGTATCTGTATTTTGTCATCGACATCTTTGTGATGCAGATGTTCTTTTTCCTGTCCGGGTATTTTTCAAAGAAACCGGAAAGGGGGCGTGAGATCGCCGTCAAGTCGCTCCTGTGGCCGCTTCTGGTCGTTGAGGCGGGCTTTGCCATGCTGGTCGTGCTGGGGTTTGATGCGCACGTGAGTCTGTACCGGCCGCCGTTTACGATGTGGTTCCTGCTGACACTGTTCTATTTCCGGATGTTCCACAAGAATTACATCAAGATCCCGCACATCTTCGGTATCGTCTTTGTGCTCGGCATGTTCATCGGAACGATCCCGTTCATCAACCGCGATTTTGCGATCTCCCGTTCGATCAGCTGGATGCCGTATTTTCTGCTGGGGTATTACTGCACACCGGAGCATCTGAAAAAGATCCGCTCGCTCAAGTGGTGGCAGACCCTCAGCCTGCTCGCGGGACTGCTCATCGCGGTATACCTGTTCATGCGGTACGTGCCGTTCGATCATTACGGCGCGGTGACGATGGCGGACTGCAACGCGGTACTCGGCATCAACTGGTGGCAGGGAGCACTGATGCACGTGATCCTGTTCCCGGTCAGCATCCTGTTCGGCATCGTGCTGCTCAATACGTTCAAGAACAAAAAGAGCATCTGGACCTTCTTCGGACAGAACACCATGCCGATCTACATCTTCCATCTGGGAGTGAAATACGTCATCATGCACCGCGGCGCCGGGTTCGGTCTGTTCGAGGTGCCGGCGCACGATACGGTACTGTACATCCTGTACGTACTGCTGCTCGCGTTCATGACGTCTGTTGTGCTGGCGTCGCCGTTCGGGGCCACGCTGTACGACATCTTCTTTGTGAAGTCCTATGATCTTCTGTTCCTGTTCGGCCGGAAGGTGCTGGTGCCCATCGGCGCAGCCTGCGAGAAAGTGTGGCTGCTGCTGGCGCCGAAGACGGAACGGCCCAATGCGGACAGGCAGTAAACTGCTGCTCAGCAAGACCGGCTCGCGGAGGCCGGTCTTTTCATACCCCGACAATTGAGGTATAATATACTATCTATATGCATTTTCGGGAGAGAAGAGCGGGAATGAGCCCCCGCAAAGTGCAGGAAGGAGAGCACTCCATGTGGATCATCAGCGGATGTTTATTGGGTTTCCCGTGCCGGTATGACGGCAGTACCAACGGGTGTGAATGGGTAAAAGAGTTCGCGGCGTTCAACGACTACGTGGCAGTCTGCCCGGAAGTGGCAGGGGGTCTTCCGATCCCGCGGCCGGCGGCCGAACAGGTCTGGATGCCGGCGGACAGAAAAGCCGGGAAAGAGGACAGCGAGGAGCAGGTCCGTATCCTCGACAAGGACGGCAACGATGTCACGGAAGCCTTCTTCATGGGCGCCAGAGCGAGCCTGGAGAAGATCCTGCAGGAAGCCGAGAAAAGAAAGTTCGAAACGATGAGTCTCAGTCCGACCAACATGGTCGACGGCATCATCGAAGGCGCGATCCTGAAGGCCAAGAGCCCGTCCTGCGGGAATGGGAAGATCTACGACGGGACCTTCACGCACACGCTCACACCGGGGGATGGTGTGTTTACCGCGCTTCTGAAAGCGCACGGCATTCCTGTATATACCGAAGAAGACGGGAAGCAATTCGGATATTGATCACTGACAGCGAATAGGAGTTATTTCATGATCGACTACAAAGAGAAGATCGCAGAACAAATGATGGCTGCCGGCGTCGAGCTGGCGAAAGAGGAATTGATGGAACTCCTCGAAGTGCCCGCGGATGAGAGCATGGGCGATTACGCGCTGCCCTGCTTCAAGCTGGCGAGAGTCCTGAGAAAGGCGCCGCCTATGATCGCGGCGGATATCGCGGACAAACTGAACGCGCAGGTGGAAAGCGATCCGGCCGGCGTCATCGCGAAGGTCGTCCAGGTCAACGCCTACGTCAATATGTTCCTCAGCAGAGAGAAGGTCGCAGCAGATGTTGTGGACGAGATCCTCGAAAAGAAGGAGGATTTCGGGAAGAGCGACATTGGCGGCAATAAGACAGTTATTGTCGAGTACAGTTCCCCCAACATCGCGAAGCCGTTCCACATCGGTCACATCCGCAGCACGGTCATCGGCAATGCGATCTACAAGATCTACGACGCGCTCGGCTACAAGACGATCCGCATCAACCACCTCGGTGACTACGGCACGCAGTTCGGCAAGATGATCTGCGCGTACCGGCACTGGGGCAACGAGGAGGATGTGAAGCGCGAGCCGATCAAGACG